>CAMAVF010000090.1 GCA_945861445.1 Planctomicrobium piriforme
GCAACTCTCCGCCTTTTTCCAACGCACCAATCAGCGCGCAGTCCAACTCCGATCTGAAGGTTCCGTGTTGAAAGATCCTGAACGCCCTCTCTGCGATGACAGCAACTCGCCAACAACCATCCGGCTTACGCCGGACGCTCGCCTACGAAGAAGTCTGGACGCCGTCTGGTAAGTTCGTTTCGTCGGCTGGCAACTGCCCCAGGATCATCATCTTCTGCCAGATGCTGCGGGAGAGACCTGTGGTCAGGGTTTCGACTTGCTCGACCGCCGCCAGGGCTTCGCGATCCGGGAAATTTTGCACGTACAACGCTGCGATCTTGCCCGTGACGGCCAGCAGTTCGATGCAGTAATCGAGATAGCGGCTAAGTTGAAACGGCGTCATCACCCGCTTCGGCGAGGACGGCGTCGACGGTCCATGCACCAGCCGCTCCGGGTCCTTGGTGAGCTGATGCATATCGACGATGTGAGCAAGGGCTCGCAGTTCGCGAATGGCGTTCAGGGCGCGAGAACATTTCAGCCGATTTTCCAGACTGATGAGAAACAGGATGGCCGCGCCGATAAAGACGCTGCCGCTGATGGCTGCTTCCAGGAACTGCACGAAGTTCATCATGTCGCTCAGCAGGTGGTCGCTGCCCCGAGCACTCTTAATCGTGATGAACAGAAACGCCACAATGCCGCACACCAAGACGCCAATTCCCAAGCGCAAAGGAATATTGGGACGATCGAACGCCGCGGCGCGAAAGGCACTTTCACGGGCAATGCTGTGCAGATCCTCGGCAACGTGACTGAGTCCTGAGTTCGGAAAGCGTTCAGCAATTCGTCGTTGCAACTGCGACGACGTTTCAATAATCCGTTCCGGATTGAGCAGGCGGCGAGGCGCGGTTGAGGGCATGGTAGATGTAGTTTACGCAGGCCAACGGGAACGGCCAAGATAACAGCCGGTAATTGTGTCCGCGTCGCAGGAGCGCTTTCACTTTTGCTTTGCGCTCGTCGTAGGCGAGCGTCCGGCGTCAGCCGGATGGTTTTTAGCGAGTTTCGGCTGTTCTTAACGGTACATACAAATGGAGAACCTAATGCGACCTAAAAAAAAGGTGACGCGTGCTTGATTGATGCGAGTCGCCAACAACCTTCCGGCTTACGCCGGACGCTCGCCTGGGAACGCTCATCACTCCGTGATGGCGAATACGCTTTAGCTCGGCGCTATACGACAGCACGTTGCTCACCCTCCCATCAACCGAGTCAAAGTTTCATCCCAGGTCGTCGCGGGTGACTCCAACAGACTGCGAGCGACATCTCGCACCTGCTGGCGGGTGGTCTCGACTGTCAAATAGTCGACTGGACTCTTGCCGTCAATTCTCGCCCACATGCAGCCGGCCAGGTGCCCCTGGGTCCGACGGAACAGTTCCGCTGCCGAGAATTCGGCATACTGCTCAACGCCTGCCAATCCGGCTCGATAGTATTGCCAAAAGTGGCGTGTCAATTCAGCAAACGCGTCGAATTGCGACGCATCACGGACGGCCTTTAGCAGCAGGTGACTCAAGAAAAATCCAAGATCGAACGCGGGATCGCCGTAATGCCCCGTCTCGAAGTCAACTAGCGCCAGTCGGTCCCCTGCCAGCAAGATGTTTTTCGGACTGAAGTCGGCCAGGACAATGCAGCAAGTGGTGGTCTGATTCTCCTGAATCAGCCTCTCCAGGGGCGCGGCAACTTCGGGACGAACTCGGGCCAGATAGCGATAGAACGGATCCAACCTGAGTTGATCGAAGACTTCCAGATCGCCCCATTCGGCCGCGAGTTCGGGACGAAAACTGGTCTGAGCATGGACTGCCGACAGGTAACTGCCCAGTCGATCGGCGACACTCAAATCGAGTTTCCCTTCCAGCAGCGACTGCTTCCAAACGACATGGTCCGCCGGGAAGGCTTCCATCGCAAACAAGTAATTCTCGCGGTCCTCGAACAACACTTGCGGGATCACGCCCGGCGGCAACAGCGGACCCAGCAAACGCAGCATGCCAATTTCGCGGTAGATGCGGTCGAGCCGGCTGATCCATTCCGTCTTAGTTCGCAGTTGCGTCCGAGACTGTTTAACGATGAGGTCATCGGCCCCAGGTCGAGTCACCCGCAGCACGACATTCGAGACACCCCAGCCCAGCATCTCCACGAACGCTAGATCCAGGTCCGCAACGTCACCACGTTGTCGCAAATAGGCCAGTGCGTTTTGAGCATCCAGTTCGAGCATCAAACCAGGTCCTAAAACAGCAGCTTGCCAGGAATATCTGTCGCATCGGTGGCCGCCGGGGACGGTTCCACTGCCGCTGCTTGGACCTCTGGTTCCTTGGGTTTTGGTGGTTTCTTGGGACTTGCCTTGCCTGCGGATTTCACTTGCTTGTCCACAGTTGCCGTGGCATCAAATGGGACCAGTGTGATGTTGCCCTGGGCATCGAGACTCACCAATTGTTCAATGCGTTGTTCAGCCCGTTCCAGGAACTGATAGCACTGGCGCAACAGCCCGATCCCCTCCTCAAATCGGCGCAACGATTCATCGAGCGTGATGGCTCCGCTCTCGAGATCTGCAACAATCTTCTGCAGCGCGAGGACCGCGTCTTCAAAGCTAAGGGGCGGGGGAAGTTGTGACGAAGTGGACATACGGGCCATTCTCAGTCGCGGGGAGATTCAAATGCTGCCAGGGAGAGGTCCAACTCGGACTCGACTGCCGAAACCAAACTCTGGTCGGGGCGGACACTGACGACTTCGCTGGTGATCTGCCCCTTTTGAAAGAACGTATCAACCCGGTCCCCCACCTGCAACTCGGCGGCACGCTTCAGAGGGCGACGTTGACCGGTGGGAAACGTAAGCGTGAATCCGCGTTCCAGCACCTGCAACGGACTGAGCGCATCCAGATGTGCCGCGAGGGACCGCACCTGCTGACCCGCTGCGTCAATTCGCTGACGCCACGCCCGCACGGCCCGCTCGGTGAATTCATCCAGGCGCCGAGTCTGATCGTGCAATCGCTCGCGTGGATGAGTGAAGGCCCTGCGGTTGGATAAACTTTCCAGTTGCCAGCGGGCACGGGCCGCTTTGCCTTGCAGGGCCTGTGTCAATCGCCCGCGGATGCCGTCCAATTCCGCACGAATCTCATCCCGATGCGGGACGACCAGTTCGGCCGCCTCACTGGGGGTCAGTGCCCGATGGTCGGCTACCAAATCGGAAATGCTGACGTCGATTTCGTGTCCGACCGCACTGATGACTGGAATCCGGCAATCGAAAATCGCGCGGGCGACCACTTCCTCGTTAAACGCCCACAGGTCCTCCAGGCTGCCGCCGCCGCGGCCGGTAATGACGATATCGACCTCGGGAATCAGGTGTACTTTGCGTAATGCGCTGGCGATTTGTTCCGCGGCACCTGCCCCCTGGACGGGGACCGGCACAATCACGATATTCGACTGCTGCCAGCGACGGGTGATGATCTGCAGCATGTCGCGCACGGCGGCGCTGGTGGGACTGGTTACGAGTGCGATGGTTCGCGGGAACCGGGGCAGCGGCCGTTTGCGCGCGGGCTCAAACAGTCCTTCCGCGGCCAGCTTGTCGTGCAGTTGACGGAAGGCCAGTTCGAGCGGCCCCAATCCCTGGGGAATCAGTTGCTCTATGGTCAACTGATAAGTTCCGCGCGCGGCGTACAGCTCGATGGGACCGACCGCAATCACCTGCAGCCCGTCCTGCACCTGAAACTTCAGACGCTGGGCCGTCCCGCGCCAGATCACCGCCCGAATCTGGGCTGTTTCATCCTTCAGGGTAAGATAATAATGCCCCGAGGCCGCTCGTGTGCAATTGGAGATTTCGCCCGATACCCAGACGCAGGGGAATGCCGTTTCCAACACACTTTGCAGGATGTCGGACAACTGCGATACGGATATGACTGGCGGCTGTTCCATCATGGGGAGAGCATAGCTGGAAGCACCAGGAAATTCATCCACCAGCGAACTGGTTGGATTGCTCGTTCATGGAAATCCCGCAATGGGCCGCGTGGTCTGCATCGGGCGTGTCTGGAAAATACAAGCTCGACGTGCCAGCGATTGCATTCCGTTTGAATGAATGAGCAGGATGTACTCGCTGGCGCGTCGAGCTTGTATTCGCGGTCACTTCGTGACCGGTCATGGCGTGTCTACGATTTCTCAGACACACGCTGAGGCCGTTGCTGGCGACGAAGCAGGGCGCTCTGGCTCTACTTCACCTTCACTCGGCGGATCCCCGACCACGGCTTACTGAGCGCGTGTGATGATACTGAAGACAAGCCGTTGCGATGGGCGGGCACGGGAGCACGCGTCAATGAACTGTCCCCCAGTTTGCCGTTTGAAGTCGACCGCGTCACCCCGGTCAAATTCGGACTAGCCGCGACCGTGCCGTCTCCAAACCGGAGATTCTTCCCGACGGAACCCACGGGACGACGATGTGTCGGTTGCGAGGAAAATGCCGACGTCGCCAGACCTGAGGTCACGCCCAGCCGTTCTCGTCCCGTCCTGACCGCGTCGCGTCCCGAGATCTGCGGTGTCGATTTGACGGGGAGTTGAGTTGTCGGCTTGATGATGAAACTCCGGGGTCGCGCAGGTCCCGACCCGGCGATCACATTCGTGCTCCATAGAGCACAGACTGACATGACCATCAAGCTGGTGTAGGGTATGCATCGGACCATGAAAGTTTCCCGCCTGGTCTAGAAAATTCTCACGAACGGCTCGTTGAAAATCTCTTCTCAATTTATCACAACTTGAGACTGATCGTGATAGCGAAAAGTCCCCGTCACTTGGCCGGCTTCCCCGCCATCTCAACCACCTTGCCCACGATCGCCTTCTCAATTCCAGGTGCCCACTTGGTCGGCTTTTGGTAATAGACCTGCGAACTGTCACCTTCATAGCCACCTTCGGCGAGGATTTTTTCCGATGGGATATAGCACATGACGTCATTCGCATAGCCCGTTACCCACGTGCGTCCCTGGCCCAGTTGCTCTTTGATTCGCAGGGAATACTCGACGGTAATCTCGCCCCCGAGTGCCACCCACGTCACGCCGTTGCCAATTTGCCAGACCTGCACCGGATACGGATAGGTGGCGGGCAGCTTCTCACCCGCTGCCAGTCTTTTCAGCAGCTTGTCGGCGAGGGCTTGTTCGTGCTTGCTCCCCTTGGCTTTTTTCGTTTCCAGATCAGCAACCGTCGGGACCGACGCAAATGGCAGAGGGATCCGTTGCAAGTCCGCCTTCAGGCCCCCGATTACCGCCGGCAGCGATTGACTCACGACCTTCTCCACGGCGACACCCAGCATCCGTCCGTATTTCTCACAGAGTTCGATCTTGCGCCGCGGCAGCGGATTCTGATCTCCGCCACAGCCCAGGTGGAACAAGGCGACTGCACCAGGATAGTGATCTTCCAGGTACAACTGCGCGAAGCCGGCGTAGTCGCCGGAATACATTTCAAAGGACATCGTCGTGTTGTGGCACGCGTAGCCGAACAGGACGCCACGCAGTGTTTTGCCATCCTGATCCATCACGCGTAATACCGGGACTTCATGATCTATCGGGCCGATGCCAATCGGCGCGCGGCGGTGTGAGGCGAATTCTGCCTTGCCAATGCCGGTCGCCAACTGAGCCGGCTTCAAATCGGCGATCGCCTGCCCGACGACGTCGATCAACTTCGCGTTCAGCACCGGCTGATAGCGTTTTACCTTGGCCATTTCGACATCTGGCAAGAACAGCATGAAGGTCAGCTCATCGTCCAGCGCCGGTCCGCAATGCGTGTGCGAACACGTCAACATGATGTCGGCCCGGGTGATCCCGTGTCGTTTTTCAATTTCGGTGCAAACCGTGTGCGCCATGGTCGCGGGGACGCCGATCAAGTCGGTCGACACCAGGACAATGGTCTTGCCCGACGGATCCTTCAGGGCTGCGGCCCGCGCATACAGGTCGTGAATCTTGCCTTTGGCTGGCCCCGTGCGGCCGGCATAGCCGGACAAGGGAGTTGGTTCGTCCGGAGTAATCACGACCCTGCCAAAGCCAGCCTGCCAGCCATCAGCAGCCGAAGCGGAAGCAGAATTCCATCCCAGGCAGCAACCGACAATCCACAGCGCCGCAATCCGTATCGATCGTTTCATCGAATCATTCCTGATGTTGCTTCAAAGAGATCAAATCAACAGACTCCGATCATAGCGATTCGCAGAGGAAACGAGTAGCAATAGAGAAGTAGATGTGAATCACCAATAGCCAGTATGATGCCGCCTTTATTCTGGCGCTACGGAAGACCATGACGAATTCCACAGAAGAACCATTGCCCGAGGGCTTGTGTCGCGCTGGGCGTTGGCTGGCACCAATCGTCATGGTCGGCATGCTGGTCTGTCCCGCGCCTGAGGGCCTCCCCATTTCCGCCTGGAGACTGCTGGCCGTCACCATCGGCATGGCTGTGTTGTGGTTTACACAGGCCCTGCCGATTGCCGCGACGAGTCTCTTGCCCCTGGTCGCCTATCCGCTGTTGGGGATTCAAAAGGCTGACGATGTCAGCAAATCCTATATCGACAGCAACATCTGGCTGGCGCTCGGGGGCTTCATCATTGCCCTGGGAATCGAACGCAGTGGACTGCATCGTCGCATGGCGTTGCGCGTCCTGTGCAGCTTGGGGACCAGTCCCCGGCGACTGGTGCTCGGCTTCATGCTGGCGACTGCGTTTCTCTCGATGTGGATCAGCAATACGGCCGCCACATTAATGATGATGCCCATCGGGCTGGCCCTGCTGCGGACACTGGAAGAAATTGCCTCGGGAGAACGAAAACCATCGTCACCGTCAGACGGCAGCGTCGAATCGGCACCCTCGATTGCATCAATTTCTGGCGCCCCTGTGTCGATGCCCTGGCTCCCGACCCTGGGAACGGCCCTGGTCTTGGGCATTGCCTATGCGGCGAGTATTGGTGGCACGCTGACTCCGGTCGGGACGCCTACGAACGTCGTCTTTCTCGGGATGTGGGAGCAGCAGTTTCCCGGCCCCGACACCCCTCATATTCCGTCCGGGCAATGGATCTTGTCCTTCTTGCCCTTCGGAATTCTGATGATTCTGGCCTCGTGGATCGTCTTGACCTGGTTTCTGCCGCGTGCAAGACAAAAGAACTGGCTCGATGCCGACTTCTTTCGCAGCCGTTTGCGGCAATTGGGTTCCCCCACCCGCGGTGAACGCTGGATGCTGTTCGTGTTTGTCTCCACCGCGCTGCTGTGGATTTTCCGCGAGAAATTCCAGATTGGTGACGAGCCTCTGGTGCTGGGCTGGGGCTATTGGCTGGAATCGACGTTGAATTACTTCCACGTCGCCGGCGACTTCAAGGCCAGCTATCTCCGCGACGCCACGGTCTCGATTGGGATGTGCCTGTTGATGTTCTGCATTCCGATCGACAAAGACCCGCAGGGCCGGACGACCTTCCTGATGGACTGGGAGACCGCTCAACGTCTGCCCTGGGACGTCATCCTGCTGTTCGGCGGCGGCTTTGCAATGGCCGGAGCGTTCGAAACCACCGGCCTGGCACATTGGATTGGCGATTTGCTGACCGCGGGAGTCACTTTCCGTTCGATCATTCTGTGGATGCTGATCATCACTGCCAGCCTGACGTTTCTGACCGAGTTCACCTCGAACGTGGCCACCGCCAATATGTTTCTGCCGATCGTGGCGAGTATCTCGGTCAGTCTGGGTTATGATCCGCGTCTGCTGATGATCCCGGCGACCATTTCGACCAGCGTCGGATTCATGATGCCAGTGGGCACACCGCCCAATGCCATTGCCTTCGCCACGGGCCGGGTCCGCTTTGATCAAATGGCGAAATTCGGATTGGTTTTGAATCTGATTGGAATTCTTCTGGTGAGTGCCGTGACGCTATTATGGATGGTCCCGGTGATGGGAATTTCCGTCGATAAACTCCCCGGTTGGGCCGTGAATCACGTCCCGGCGACAGCCAAGCAATGAGTCATTAGGACAACGTCAGATGCGGTGGTTGTGTGACGTCGAAGAACTACGCGGTTCGGCAGGAGCCTCACCTTCCCATCAGCCGCAATAACAATGGCACGTTCCATTTTGGCAATTGCAGACAGCGATACACATGCCACAGAAATCTTCACCTCAAGCTTCGTTCTTCAAGGGCTTGCTCGTTGTACTCGGTGCAATGGGGATCTTCTCGCTCCTGATGCGGTCACATCAGCCGGACGGGGGACGAGCCGTCGGAACACCCATGCCACCCATTCAAGTGACGGGCTGGCTGAATGGTGATGCCCCGACACCAGCCGAACTGGGTGGCAAAGTGCTGGTGATCGACGCCTGGGCCAGTTGGTGTGGACCGTGCCGACGCAAGGCCCCCGAAATGATTCTGCTGCACGAGAAGTATCAGCCACAAGGGGTCGAATTTATCGGCCTCTCGATGGAAACGGCCGAAGAACTCGAAGCGATGCACGCCTTCTTGAAGCAGACCGGCATCGGCTGGAAGAACGGCTATGGTGCCGAACAGACGCTGCGCGACTTGGGAGCCAGTTACATTCCCATGGTCTGGGTCGTCGACCGCCAGAACAAAATCGCCTGGAATCAAGCGTCGCCCGAAAGCTTGGAACAAGGCATTCGCCAAGCGCTGGCAGCCCCGTAGTGCGACGCTATGAAGGTTTGGTTGATATCGCGGGAGGGTGAGGCTCCTGCCGAACCGCGTGGTCTTTCGGCGCCCGATCGACTGCTGCGGCTCGGCGGGAGCCTCGCCCTCCCAGCAACTCGATCCACAAATCAACCCCCTTCCCTGATCAACCTCTATCGAAAATGCTTTACGACCTAACCCGCAGGGGAAGAGAGTCGGTTAACCTTTCGTCTCACGCGACGTATACTGTGACTTTGATGTGTCGCTCGACTGGTGGAGCATCTCTGCCAGTGTCCGTAAAATCAGCGAGGTTTGCGCATGACTGGTCAAGTATGGCAATGGCGAAGTCTGGGGCTCGTGGTCGGAGTGGCGGGCAGCTTGCTCGGGTTGAATCACCTGCAGGCGCAAGACACGCCCATTCGCAACAAGGCCGTCGTCCATTTCTCATTCGACGAACCGACGGGCGATGCCCAGGACTCGGCGGCCGCTGGTACTGTCAAAGATGTGGGCCAGTTGATCAACGGCGCCTCGCGAGTCAAAAGTCCGTTTGCCAATCAGAAGGACAAGCTGGCACTGATCGTCGACGGGGCGCGCAAGCAATTCGTGCAGGTCGCCGACGGAGCCGATGTCGATCGGGGTGCTGGCGTGACGCTGAGCTTCTTCTATCTGCATCTCGGTTCGCCTGAAGATACCGCCTATCACAGCCTGTTCGCCAAGCGAACCGAAGGCACAGGGCCGACGAACTACGGGATCAACTTCTCGGCCAAGAGCGACATCTTGCAGGTCTATTTGAATGACGGACCCGGCTATAAGACGACTCAGTTCGGCGTCAAGCAAGTCCTGGGCTTTCGACGCCCGAACTTCATTACGGTCAGCTACGAGATCGGTGACGCGCCCGGCGACGACGCGGATCTGGATAAAGACGACGTCCTGTTGAAAATGTACGTGAATGGGGTCCAGCAGACTCCGCGGCCGGTCGCGGGAACGCAAGTTGTGGGGAACGACGCGTGGCTGCTCAACCTGAATCTTCCCGCGATGCTGAATGATGCGCCGTTCATCATCGGTGCCAGTACCCCCACGATCGAGTTTGCCTCTGGACTCTTTGACGAATTCTCCGTCTTTCCGCAGGCACTGACCCAGGAAGAGGTCACCAAACTGTTCGTCGAAACGGCCGGGCCGAATGCCTCGACGGCGATCCTGGCCGAGACGCTGCCAGCACAGGCCCCCGCGCCGGTCATTTCCAGTCTCTCCACCAACGGCTTGCAACTCGGGGTAGCCAGTACGCTGGTGATTACCGGGACCAATCTGCAGCCCACGCCCGTCGTTTCGATTCCCATTCCCGGTGCCAAACTGGTAGTGGGACCGAACACCAACGCCACTCAAGTAGAAGTTCAAATCACCTTGCCCGCCGAGACACTGGTCGGGCACTATCCGATCCGCGTGCAGACACCCGCGGGCGTCAGCAATGTGCTGCCGGTCGCCGTCGATGGCCTGCCGGAGGTGCCAGCCGGTTCCAGCTCACCCGAAAAACCGTTGACTCTACCTGTCGCCGTTTCCGGAATCCTTTCCGGATCACAACAGTTCCGAGCCTATTTTCAGGGTCAAATGGGCCAGCATGTCATCGCGGATATCGAATCGCGGCGACTGGGGGCGGCCATGACTCCGGTGATCGAAATCAAATCCGCACGGGGCACGCCCATCAAGATCGAATGGGGTCACGTCGAGTTCTCCGGAGACGCTCGGGCTGACGTCGTGTTACCGGCCAACGGACTCTACTATGTCGAGGTCCACGATCTGAGCTACGCGGCGCCGGGCGTCAATCCGTTTCGGCTCAAGATTGGCGATCTCAAGCTGGCGGATGCGGCCCTGGGAGGGGTCACGGCAGGCACCGAAGCCCAGCTCGCGTTGTCCGGAACGGGCACCGATCCCGCCACGCGATTGCCGATCAATCTGCGCGATCAACCCAACACCGCGGCGCGGAACTGGCTGTTACCTGCCGCACTGGGAATCGCAGCGCCCGCTCCCGGGTTGGTCGTGGGGTCAGGCCCCGAGTTTGTCGAAACGGCCGCTGGTGCCGGGCAGTTACAGTCGGTCGAAGCCAAGTTCGCCGCACCGCCCCTCTTACCGGTCGGTTTCACGGGCGTGTTGGCTCAACGGCGCGAACGCGATGTGATTCTGTTGCAAGTGACGCCGGGTCAAAAACTCAACCTGACCGTGTCGGGTGCGGCGGTCAATTCGCCGCTGGACCCGCAGGTACAAATCTTGAAGCATCCGGAAGGGAACGTCCTCGCCAACGCCGAGAACCCCGGGACGCGAGAAGCCGCGATCGACTACACAGTCGCCGCAGACCAGCAACAAGTGCAAGTCGCCATTCGTGATCTGCGTGCTCGTGGCGGTGCCAATTTCCGGTATCGGCTGCGAGTCGCTCCCGCCGGGCAAGTCGATTTCAATCTGACTCTGTCGACTGACCGCGTGCAGCTCGCTCAAGATGGATCGGTGGCTCTTCAATTGGACGTCGCCCGTGCTGGCTATAATGGGCCGATCAAGCTCAGCGTCCAGGGCGATCCCCAAGTCACCGTGCTGCCTGCGGATATTCCAGCGAATATCAACAAGGCTTGGATCACGTTGACTCGACAAGGTCCGGCCGCCGCTCCGGGAGCCTTCGCCGGCTTAAGAATCCTCGCAGACGCCACCGACGCCAATCCACCGCTCAGCCGTTTCGCACTCATCCCCGCCGATCAGCGTCTGAGTCTGTTGCCCAGTGATCGCGTGACGCTGGCGGCCGGATTGACCAGCCCCGTCGGAGCCACCTTGGAACTGGGGACGTTACCGCCCGCACTCTTCAAAGGCGCCGACGTTAACTTGCCGGTGAAGTTAAAGCTCGCGACACAACCGCTGACAAAAATTGCCCGTCTGACACTGCTGACAACCGAAGCCACGCGGCAGATCAATCCCGCCGATCCCAGCAAAGGACAATTCCCCCGCGTCGATAGTGGTATGAACCAGACGATTGATGCCGATGATCCCCAGGCCGCATTACGGATCGCAGTCCCGACCGACATCGCCGAGGCCGGTATCGACTTCGTCATCAAGGCGGAACTGGTCGAGCACGCGTTTTCGCAGAACGCGGTCGCCACGATTTATTCGGCACCGTTCCGGTTACCTGTTCAGGCTGCGGCCACGATTGAGCTGCCAATCAAAAATCTGGCGGTGACGGGTGGGGTCGCCACAAAATTCACGGGAACGATCAAGCGCACTCCCGGCTTCAAGGGCGCGATCAGCATCCAAATCCTGAATCTCCCCGCAGGTTCAACGGTTCCCCCCGTGACCGTGCCACCAGAACAAGAGACCTTCGAACTCACGGTGACGCCCGCGATGGTCGCCGCTGCCACAGACGTCCCGAACGTCGTCTTCCGAGCGGCAGCCTTCGACGGCAACAAGCCCCTGCAACCCGACGTCCCGCTGCCCACTAAGATCTCTCCGCAGGCGCAGTAGATATTGTGCTGCTTCATTTTTCCCATAAGTCCCATTGAATTCATGGGGCAAATAGGACTTATGGGACGAATGGGACTGATGAAAAATCGCTTTGGACCGTCAGGCTACGTGTGCAGTTCCACCAGGTCCCGATCGGTCAGGACAAAGTCGCGGCCTACCGTCTGGCCATCGGATGCCGTGCTGCCCCAGATCTTGGCGAACTTCAGCTTGTCGGCGAGATCTTGATGGACCTTGGCCGCCAGATCTTCCACCAGCGCCCCTTGAGGAACCGTGTAGGGATTGGCATACACGGCGGGTTTTCCCGGGGCTTTGGTATAGACTCGAATCACATCGAGCGCTCCAAACAAACAGTTGCGAAGTCGCGTGACATCATCCGCGTTCTCGAGATCGACAATCTCTTCGTGAAATCGGTCGGAGGTCATCTCGTGGAAGAATTCCAGCCGGGCGGCACAATCGGGGTCCTGGCCACGCGTTACGACCAGGATTGTTTTGACGCAGACTGTCGAAAAATCGTCTTCGAGAAATCCAGTTTCCTTGGCGAGTAATGTCTTGCGTGCTTTCAATTGATTGCAGACTTCCAACGTCTGTTCGGGGGCGTCGTCGGAACTGCCGTCAAAGCACAGAGCCACCACGTCAGTCGACCGTACGATACTGGGAATGTACGTCTCGAAATGACTGTCCGTGATGGGGGGCGTGTCGATCAACTGCACTGTCGTATCTTCCCAGGGCATCATGGCGGGAAACGGTTCCCGGGTGGTGAAGGGGTAAGGCGCCACTTCCGGCTGGGCGTTGGTCAAGACCGCCAGCACCATGCTTTTGCCAGCATTGGGACCGCCGAGCACCACAATCTGGCCTGCTCCCTGGCGCGGAAACTTGTAACTCTTCCCCTTCTTTGGAGCCTTCTTCTCCGCGGCCAGTTCTTCGCGGCCCTCCTTCAGCTTCGTCTTCAGATCCGCCTGGATCTTTTCGGTCCCCTTATGTTTGGGGACCAGCACCAGCATCTTCTCGAGACAGGCAATCTGTTCCAGAATGGTCTGGGCGCGGCGGTACTCTTCTTCAGCCTTGGAATACTGTGGAGTCAGGTTGGCGGGCATGAGTTTGAGCTACGTTGTTAAATGTTAGTTCTCAGGCTCTTCTTGCTTGGGCGGTGCCACAATCACCGGCGCCGGCACTTCGTCCGTCGGCAAAGTATCGTTTAAGAATAACTGTTGGCGACCTTTCGCGGCCGGATCGACAATCGTCAGCGATGATTTCGCCAATGAGTTTTCCAATGCCGTCCAATACAAATGCAGACGAGTCAACCAGGGTTGGGCGTGATACGGGACGAGCAACGTCGCGAACCGCGCTGCGTCCGCCGATGCCGCTTCGATCTGTTCGGTCTCTGACTGCCGGGCCGACTGCAATAAGGCGCCGGCCTGTCCAGCCAATGGGGGTTGCCCCGGTTGACCAGCGACCAACTTCGACCAGATCGAATCATCCAGCTTCCAATCGGGCAACTGATCGGACTGCAGCTTTCGCAGGGATGGTTGAGGACCTGCTGCGGATTGCTCCAAATGCTTCACCGCAGTCTCACCGACGGCCGAGAAGAGTTCTCTCACATACATCGTCTGCGCTTCGTTCAACAACTGCTCACGTTCTTCAAGCGCATTGGCCACGTCGCGATAGTTCGGCACGATGGCCACCGGGGGATGAATATCGAGCAGATTGACATCGACAACCTCCACTCCCAATTCATAGGACTGAGCTCCCAACTGAATGAGCCGCAACGATTCCTTCGCCAACTCCGAGCGTTTGGCCGTCAGAATGTCCTCCATCCCCCAGCGACCCACTGTCTGCCGGATCGACTTTTCCGCCAGGCCGCGCAAGACTTTCTCGACATTCGCTGCACCATACACAAACTGGGGAAAATCCCGGATCTGATAGAGGACTTCCGCCGTCAGTTCGACGGGAATCTCTTCACCCGAAAGCATGTCGGCTTCAGCAGAAATCGGCTGATAATTCCCGTCGTTGTGTTCGGCCTGCCATTCAATCGGTCCAAGAAACAATTCTTCCTTCATCTCCGCCACACCCGACGCGCGGAAGCCGAGCTGGATTGTCCGCAGCCGATCCACTGCTTCGCGATGTACGCGTTCAAACGGCAGCGGCCAACGCCAATACAAACCGGGGGCCAGCACGGCTTGATGCTTGCCGAATCGCGTCACCAGCGCTTGTTCGTCCGCGCGAATCAACACGAGATTGGAAAGCAGCCAGACCGCAGCCACCGCGGCGAAACTTAAACGCACCACCAGCGACCAATAGCGGACCAGAGCCTGCGCCGCGCGCGAAGGTGACAGCGCGTCGACGGTCAGTTCGGCACAACGTCCGCAACCGGTTGCGAAGCGTCCGACGCCGCTGGTATTCCACCGTTCGAACCACAGTAATCGCAGGGCGTTCATCATGACCGCCAGCGACGCCACTTCATGAAACAGCGCAGCCCCCACCGGATTGAGCCACCCGATGGCACACAGCAGCACGCCCACGCCATTCAGTCCGAACGCAAACCAGTAAATGCTCTGCTGGATGACTCGCACCAGTTCGCGAGACAGCCGCAGCAGCCCCGGCAATGGCGTGAGGGGTTGTCCCATCAGAATGATGTCGCCCGCTTCAGACGCAATCTGGCTGCCTACACCACCCAGAGCGATTCCGACATCGGCGGTTGCCAGGGCGGGGGCATCATTGATGCCGTCGCCGATCATCAACACTTTGCGACCAGCCTGCTGCTGCGTTTGAATCCACTGGACCTTGTCGGCTGGCAAGAGTTCCGCGGCGACCGTTTCGAAGGCACCGACCGAACTGAGAACCTGTCGGGCGGGAGCCAGTCGATCGCCGGTCAGCAACGCCATCGTCAGCCGGCCTTCGCTGCGCAGGGTTTGCAAGACATCACGCGCTTCAGGACGGACCGTGTCACGAGCCCCGATCAGCCCGATCACCGTCTCCTGGACGGCCACCAGAATGGGCGTCTGGCCCGTTTCATCCAGCGTCGTCAACCAGCCCTGCAGATGCTCGGCCACATTCAGCCCCTGCGAGTCGAAGAAGCGCACGTTGCCAACGCGAATCTGGCAGAGGTCATCAGGGCCTCCTCTCAACAGCAAGTTCTGCTGGCGATCACGTCCCTGCAGGGCCGACTTGGATACCCAGGCTGTGATACCGGCTCCGGGATGAGCGGTGAACTCCTTCGGAACGGGGACTTCCAGTCCACGCCGCCCCGCTTCCTCGACAACCAGTCGACCGAGAACATGCTCACTGTAGCGTTCCGCTGCCGCAGCGATCCGCAGTACGTCGTCAGGCGTGATCAAGCCAAAACAAAAGACGTCGCCAATCGCTGGTTGGCCGGTGGTCAGTGTCCCAGTTTTGTCGAAGACAATCGTATCGACCAGTGCCAATCGCTCCAAAGCGGCCGATCCCTTGATCACCACGCCGCTGCGCGCCAGCCACGCCAGGGCCGCCAGAACCGCACTCGGCGTCGCCAGGATCAGCGGACAGGGGCACGCCACAACCAGGACCGCCAACGCCGGCATCCAACCCGCCCGCCAGTTCCCCGCCGAGAACCGCCATCCGACCAGGGTGACCAGCGCCACGCACAAAACTGCTGGCAGGAAGTATCTCGCCAGTCGATCTGCCGTTCGTTCCAGATCCGTCTTGCGACTGGTGGCAGCGACCACCATCTCGACGATCTGCCCGAATGTTGTCTCGCGCCCGACCTTCTCCACCGCGATCGTCAACGCACCGAATTGATTGAGTGTGCCAGCATAGACCGCATCACCGGTTCGCTTATCAACGGGCAAACTCTCACCAGTCAGCGCGCTCTGATCAATGGCCGACAACCCCGTCACAACAGACCCATCACATGGAACGCGCTCCCCGGGGCGAACGACCAGCACATCACCCACCAGGACTTGCTCGAGCGGCAGATCAAGCTCCTGACCGTCTCGCAAAACATGGGCGGTCGTGGGACGTAGGGCAAACAAGCGGCTGATGGCCCGCGTCGCGCGACTGCCGATGTAGCCTTCCAGACTTTCACCACACAGCGCGATGAAGACCACCAGTGCGGCCACGGCCGGTTCACCCATGACGATCGCCGCCAGGCAGGCCAGGGTCAGTGCTAGATCAGCACCGATCCGACCTTCGAACAACCCCTCGAGCGTCTGGTAGAGAATTCGGGCTCCCCCCAGCACTGCGGCCAGGAGCGCCAGTCGAAAACCAAACAGCACCCGATAGGCATTCAGAGACGGGGCATTCATCCACGTCAATAACGTATCAGCTCCCAACAGCAATCCGACCACGGCCGTCAGCACGTACAGCGGTATGGCCGGGTTCGCGGCGGGCAGTCGGGCGTCGTCGGACGGCGCCACTACGGTCGTCATCGCGGGAGGGATGTAATGCATGCGGCAAATCTGAAAATGTCGAGAGCACCGAATTCACGGAGGCCAATGCCGGCCATCCATCATAAAGGAATTCGGCACCTGACGACACCGCAGCGCGTATGCCTCCGTTACACTTCCTGCAGCCGTTCGGTCGCGTCGCCGAACTTGTCGACGTGGACATTCATCTTGTCCATCATGGACATATACAGCCGGCACATCTGCCGATTCGGCTTGTCCTTGTAGTCCAGGACTTTCCCGGTCTGGATCTTGCCGCCACCGCGGCCCACGACCACGACTGGCAACTGGGTGGCGTCGTGACCGCCACTCATCATGCTCGAACACATCATCAGCATCGAGTTATCCAGCGCCGTCCGTTCGCCTTCCTGAATTCCATCCAGCTTGCGGGCGATATACCCCAGTTGCTCGAAGAAGAACTGGTTGACCTTCAGCCAATCGGCGGTGTCGGAATGCGACAGCAGATGGTGGATCATGTAGTCCACGCCCAGATGCGGGAAGCGCAGCGACGAATGGTCGTTGTTCAGTTTCAGCGTGCTGATGCGCGTCGTGTCGGTCTGGAAGCCGAGCACCAGGATGTCGCACATCAATTTCATGTGGTCTGCGATATTCTGCGGAATCCCGTCCGAGGGACGTGGCATGTTGGGCTTGTCGAGCGTCGGGCGCCAGCCTTGCAGTTCCCCCTGTTTGCCGGCATTGGCGATCCGTTGTTCCACGTCTCGTACGGAATCGAGATACTCGTCGAGCTTGCGCTGGTCGGTCGCGCTGATCTGACGGCGAATGTCGCCAGCGTCAGCCAGAACCGCATCCAGAACACTCTTGTCGCCGCGCTGGACTTCATCCTTAAAGAGACGGTCGAACGCGAGCGCCGGATACAATTCCAACGGGGTCGGCGTGGTCGGTGAGGACCAGGAAATATGCGAGCTGTAGAGCATCGAATAATTCTTGTGAACCGACGGATTTGATTTCTCGCAACCCAGCACCAGGCTCGGCACCTTGGTGGAACGACCGTAGGTTTGGGCGAGGAATTGATCGACGCTGGTCCCCGAGCGGATCTCACCACCGGACGCCAGCGGTGCGCCAGACAGGATGTTGCCGGTTTGTGAACTGTGGATATTGCCCTTCAACGCCTGTTCGTTGTAGAGGCCCTTGACGAACAGCATTTTCTCGCGGAAGTCATTCAATGGGGCGAGCACCTTGCCCAACTCCATGTCTTTGCCTTCGCCCTTCGCCCACCATTCCTTGCTATGGAATCCGTTGCCGGCGAACAAGACCGCCAACCGCACGGGAGCTTCGCTCGCCTGCTTCGTACCAGCGGCGTCATCGCCCCAGACATTCAGCGATTCCAGCCACGGCAAGGCCATCGTGACGCCAAGGCCACGCAACATCGTGCGACGAGAGAAAGTATGAGTATTCATGGAGCGCTCCATTGATTCTGTTGAGGTCACTGAACTTACTCTTCCATCGCTCGTTCGCGGCCGCGAATTTCGCGGAACTGGCGGCTTTGGATAATCGCTTCGATTGCCGACACGACCTTGTAGTCGTTGTTCTTCAAGACCGTTTGCATGTCGGTCAGCAATGGTTCATCCGACAATTGTACCGCACGGCCCAACGAATACCCGAGCAATTTCTTGCAGAACTGTCGCAAGAACGCTTCCCGGCGGACCGTTAACAGGTAAGACCTAAGGCCCTCGATCCCCGTAATCTCCGACCCATCGAACACGGTGGCATGGGTGTCGATCAGTCGATTGCCGAGATCCTTTTCGCGATGGCGACCAATTGCATCAAAGCCCTCGAGCGAGTAGCCGAAGGGATCGATGCGGCGGTGGCAGACGGAACACTTCGGATCGTTGACGTGCTTTTCCGTCAGTTGCCGCACGGTCAAGGTCTCGGTCGCTTCGTCTTCAGGAAGCTGCGGCACTCCTTTCGGAGGACGCGGCAAGCGTTCGCCGAGCAGGACTTCGCTGATCCAGTTGCCACGCAAGATCGGGCTCGTCCGTGACGCACCGGACTGCTTGGTGAGGGTCGTCGCCTGCCCTAGAATTCCGCCGCGCGAAAACTTCTTCACGTCCTCGACACGCCGCCACTCGGGCCCCTTGACTCCGGGAATGTCGTAATGCTTTGCGAGGTCCTCATTCAAGAAGGTGTAATTTGCATCCAGGATATTCAGGACCGAACCATTGTTCTGGAACAAGTCCGTAAAGAACTGAATCGATTCCTCATACATCGCCCCCCGCAGGCTGACGAAGGTGGGGAAGTGTCGATCGCTCTTTTCATCCAGATGATCAAAGTCATGAATGTGCAACCACTGGCAGGCAAATTCGGTCGCCAGCCGCCGCGTCTTCGCATCGCTCAACATGCGTCGCGACTGCGCGAGCAGATTCTTCGTATCACGGAGTTCACCAGCGGCTGCGGCCTTCAGCAATGCTTCATCCGGTTGAGAAGACCATAGGAAGTAGCTCAGGCGGCTGGCCAGCTCGTTATCCGAGACTGGTCCCTGTTTCTCACCCGGGACTCGTTTTTCAATTCGGTACAAGAAAGAGGGAGCCACGAGCATCCGCGCCAGCAAGAGACGGAACGCCTCTTCATGCGGCATTTCGTCTTTTCGGAATACCGCGTACAGGTTCCGCAATTCCTGGCTTTCGGCCGTCGACAATGGCCGCCGATAGACTTTCGGCGCGAACGCTATCAAGGCGTCCAACTGCTTGGGCTCGTCGTCAATCAATCGTTTGCGGAAGGCGGCGGCACGGTCGTTGATCGGCTTCCGCAGCGGTTCAAATACCTTCGGGTCGGCATCTTGAGTGGCGTATTCCATCAACTGAATGAAGGCATCGACCAGCGTCACCGCATCCTGACTGATGTAGTGCAACTCGTCCCAGAGACGGTCGAGCTGGGCCTTTTGATCGTCGTCCAGCATCAGTCGGACGAGATGTTCGTCTTCACGGTAGAATAACGTCAACGTGACGACTTCGTCGACCGGCACGATCTTGGTATAACACAATGCGGCCGGAAAGAGGTTGCGATACTCATCGAACGCGGCTTCGATGCGTTTCCGAGCCGCACTGTTCTCGGTGGCGATGATCGGCGTCGTGTAGGCCATCCGGCGATTGTCATCGGTCCAGCGGCCCCCGGCGATGGTGACTTTCGCTTCGCTGGGGAGTAAACCCGCGCCGCGCATCGGCTTGCCGACCACGACATCCAACTGCACGCTCCCTTCGGCGCCCGTGAGTGGATCCAGGACGCCGGTCGTGACCAGTTCGCTGCCCGCTACAATGTCTGCGGGAAGCGTGAACGTGATAATCGACGGCGCCTTCACGCACAAGCTGGCGGCATCGACGGGACTGCCGTTCGGATGCTTACCAAACAGCGCCGGATCGAGACCAAATGCGGGAACTGCCGGCGACGGTTTCGTCGCTTCTGGCGGGTTTGCAGCAGCGGGCAAGGCCGCACTGCGCAACGTCCCCAGCAAGGGACCGCTGAACGATGTCAGTTGGCGAAAGAGGACCGCGTCCGGGCTGTCCTTCGCTTCCGGTGGTGGCGAAGTCAGCAGCTTCTGA
>CAMAVF010000091.1 GCA_945861445.1 Planctomicrobium piriforme
GTCGAACGAGTCAGCCAGGAAAGCTACGTCGGCAATATCTATAAGGGGCGCGTCGTCAATCTGGAGCCAGCCATTCAGGCGGCCTTCGTTGACTTTGGCGTCGGACGCAATGGTTTCCTGCATGTCAGTGACGTCGAGTACCAATACTACAAACACCTGTTAGGTAAGGAAGAACGGACCAATCGCCGCCGCCCAGCCAACGAACGCAGCGTCCGCAACAAGCCGCCAATCCAAGACATTTTTAAACGCGGCAGTGAAGTGCTGGTGCAGTGTATTAAGGAAGGGATCGGGACCAAGGGACCGACCCTCTCGACGTACATCAGCATCCCAGGACGCTATCTCGTCTTGATGCCCGGCCTGCAGCGTGTGGGTGTCAGTCGCAAGATTACCGACGAAGACATTCGCCGCAATCTGCGAGAAGCGATGGATGAACTCAATCCGCCTGAAGGTTTGGGGTTCATCATTCGCACCGCGGGTATTGACCGCACGAAGAAGGATCTGCAGCGCGACATGAACTATCTGTTGCGTCTCTGGAAGACCATCGTCCGCCGCATCAAAAAGATGAAGGCGCCGGTCGATATCTACCAGGAGAGCGACATGATCATCCGGACGATCCGCGATATCTACAACGCGGAAATCGACCAGGTGCTCATCGACGAACCGGCTGCCTACGAGCGAGCCCAGGAGTTCCTGAAGATCGTTCTGCCGCGCCATGCGAATCGCATCAAGCAGTACGATGGCAAGGAGCCACTGTTCCATAAGTACAAGATCGAAGAGGAAATCACCCGCATTCAACGGCGCGTTGTGCCGTTGAAGGGGGGCGGTTCGATCGTCATCGATCAGACCGAAGCGCTGGTCGCAATCGACGTCAACAGCGGCAACTTCCGCGGTGACAACAACGCCGAAGAGAACGCGTATCAAGTCAACCTGCGAGCGGCCGCTGAGATCGCTCGGCAGATTCGGTTGCGGGATCTCGGCGGCGTGGTCGTCAATGACTTCATCGATATGCGTGAAGAGCGGCATCGGCGTGGTGTCGAGAAAGCGTTGCGAGACGCCGTTCGCCGCGATCGGGCTCGGACAAAAATTCTCCGCATCAGTCCGTTTGGTCTGATCGAGATGACCCGGCAGCGAATCCGGCCGTCACTGCGTCGCAGTACCTTTGAGGACTGCCCGCACTGCAACGGCAGCGGACTGGTCAAGACGGCGGAATACCTGGCCATCGAAGTAATGCGGCAGTTGATTCTGCATGCTCATCAGGATCAGGCGACCAGGATCATTCTCGAAGTTCACGAACGGGTTGCGAATTACCTCAACAACCGCAAGCGTAAAGACATTGCGCAAGTGGAAGAGCAGGCTAATGTTGTGATCAGCATTCTCTCCAGGAATGATGTGAAGCCCGAGCATCTGGAATTCCGATTCTACGATGAATTGAACAACGAGCTGAAAATTTCCAACGAGACCTCGAATCTGAAAAAGTGATTTGCTACACTATCCCGCTTCTCCGCCCGCATTGACAACCGCTGGCGGGGGAGTGCCACGTGTAGTGACGAGGTTGGCGAACACTGGCAGAGCCGACAAATGCCGTAAGTTTTTTACGGCATGAGGCTTCGGGACCAGTTCGTTGAGTTTCACCAATTGCTATAGCAGTTAAGGACTTGTAGAGATGTTTGCAGTATTCTGTGATGGTGGTCGGCAGTACAAAGTGAACCGTGGCGATCGTTTGATTGTGGACTATCGTGAGACGTCCGCGGTCGGCGACAGCTTGAAGTTTGATCAAGTCTTGCTGGCCGGTTCCAAGGCGAGCAGCAAGATCGGAGCCCCCGTAATCGAGGGCGCCGTGGTGGAAGCCCAAGTCCTCGGTCACCGCAAGGGTGACAAACTTGAGATTCAGAAGTTCAAACGCCGCAAGAAGATGCGTCGCCACACGGGCCATCGCCAAAAGTACACAGCGATTCAAATCGTCGCGTTGAATGTTCCCGGTCTGGCGGATGAAACGCCTGCTCCGTTAGCCGCGAACTAAGCGATTGAGATTGCGACAATTCGTTCGAAATATCAAACCGCACGGGTGCTTTGGCGTCCGTGCGGTTTATTGTTGCGCTACGGAATAATCTTCATGATCCAGACCGCGTACAGCAGGTTGATCGCGTTGAAGATCCCGTGCAAGACGACGTTGGCGACATAGCTACGGCGGCGATAGTAGACGTAGCCCATGATCAAGGCGAGCGGAAACAAGGGTAACCAATCAACCCATTTGTGAATGCCGGCAAATGCGATGGCCGTCAGCACAATGGCCCAGACCGCGGGGATCTCGCGCTCCAGCGAACCTTGCAGCAAGACCCGAAACAACAGTTCTTCCACCAGCGGGGCCAGCACTACGACTTCCAGGAGTACCCAAGTCAGTGTCTGCCAATCGTGGCCGGACTGTTTCAGTAACTCTAAGAGCTCGTGCGGGTTTTCGGCGCGCAATGACTGCAGCGGATAGGCTGCCAGTTGGATCGGAAGCTGGGCCAGTAAGACGCCCCACAGCGCGAATTGCAGATCGGTTGTCCAACCGTGCCGTCGCAGTCCGAAATCTTCCCAGCGGCAGGGGCACCAAATTGCCAGGATCATCGGGATCAGCACCAGTTGAGCCGCCTGCGACAGGGCGATGTACTGGACGTCGCGCAGTTGATAAACGGACGTCTCAGGCACAGTGACAGCCGGTTTCGATGTCGCCGACGGTTGCAAAACCGCACCGACGCAAATCAGGACGATCATGATCGTCGCCACGGCTTCCCAGAGGCGCCAGGGAACATCACGACGCGGTTGCAGCGGCCAGGACCAGCCACTACGAAACCCCTGCCTAAGCAGGTTGATCCACAATCCCGTACTGACGGCCAGCAGCACCAGGGTCAAGGCATTGGCTCGATAATCCGATTCCATGCCGTTGATTTCCGATTGCTATAGGCGACGTCTGGAGAAGAGGAAAGAGAAACAATGACGAATGTCGAAAAAATGACCAAATCCGAATGACGATTGTAATCGCTGAATTTATCGATGTGCGAAACATTAATCGGGCGGCGAGAACTTCCAGCCGCAGCGACAACCCTAAGTGTTTCGGATTTTGTTATTCGTCATTCTTGATAACATTTCGTCCGCGATTCTCCGGTGACTTCACCGGCTTCTGCGGTTTCGGTTCCAGTTGCGATCGCAGATGATCTGCCTGTTTCCATTTGGTTTTGAATTCGTCAAACTTAAGTCGGTCGTCTTGCTCGAGGGCCTCGACCATCAGCTTCCAGGCCTCTTCTCTCAACAGCAGTTGCTGGCGGATCTGGTGCATCAGCTCTCTTCGACCGGACGGAATATTTGTCAGGGTGTCGATGTGGGTCCGCACTTGAATCCACGGGGGCAGGATTTCCTGCCGGACAATCTCGACCAATTGCGGCGCGGTCATCTCGCGCTTATCAAACTTTGCTGCTGCTGCGTTAAACTTATTCAGGGTTGGCGGGACGATCTCGTCGTAGATCGTGAGCTCTTTAAAGAGATCGGGAGGTGGAGCGGGATGCTGCACTACCAGGATGCCCAGCGTCAGTGCGGCAACGGCGGCCGTAATCAGGTTCTTCTGGAAGCGTCGTCGCACCGTGTACTGGTCCAACGGTTGGCTCAGCAGCCACCCGCAGACCAATCCGCAGACCAGCCCTCCGATATGGGCCGCTTGATCGATCCCCTGGATGGCGGCCCCCAATAGCAGATTGACGCCAATGCACTTGGCGAGACTGGAACGCAATTGACCCAGGACCCCGACCGGGAACGAGTCCGCTCGATTCCAGATAAACGTGGCGAATGCGCCGAGTAGTCCGAAGATGGCTCCGGAGGCCCCTGCAGAGACGATATCTCCATTCCACCACAGGCTGGCCAGGCTGCCGGCGATGCCCGAGGCGAAAAAGAGGATGAGATAGCCGATATTTCCCACCAGGAGTTCCAACATTCGCCCGACGCTCCACAGCGACCACATATTTACGGCGAGGTGCAGAATTCCGATATGAATAAACATGCTGGACAGCAACCGCCAGGATTGGCCGTTCCAGGTCAACGGAGCATAGTTCGCCCCCCAGTCCAGCAATTGCATCACATCCGGCTGAAGCGGATCGACGCCGCGGCTGACCATCAACACATAGTACGCGACATTCAGCACCACCAGTGCCGGAGTGACCCACCCAACCGGTGTGAGTCTTCCCAGGAGATCCTGAAAACGGCCGCCCGCCTGTTGCTGCACCTGTTGGGGTGGTGGCACGGGAGCACCGGCATTCAGGTCGGGGAGTATGAGCGGGGGTGTGGCCGGCGCCGGGGGCAAGGGGGCCGCACCCGGGGCTGCAAATAATTGGTCGAGCTGATCTGAAGGAGCTGGTTCTGAATCCGACATCGAGCGCTCGCGGGAGTTCTGTGTGCAGGGGTTCCGAGCAAGGCCTGACCGGCGCGAAGTCTTGCGGACATCCCCAAGTCGATCAGAAAATTGCCAGGATCACGCAGTCCACCGCTGCGTCGGCCGCAATTCTAATCGCAACACCGGTTTCAACAGAAGCCGAGTTGTGAATTGACGGGTAGTGAAACGATTGGACGATGTCGCACTGCGTACCGTGGGATAGGCTTCCAGCCTGTCGGTTCAGCCTATTTATGACAGGCTGGAAGCCTATCCCACGGGTAATCTTCTTGGTTTTCGTACCGCATATCGCATACAATGCGAGTTCGTGCATTCGTCCAGAACTGATTCGTGGTGAAACTTCAGGAGAACGATGGGATGCTGCGCTGGGGCCGTATTCGTACGCTGGACTGTCAGGGGCGATCGCGGCGAGCGTTTTTGCATGCGGGCTCGCTGGCCGCGCTGGGGCTGTCGTTGCCTGACGCCTTGCGAATGCGAGCCACTGCTGCGGATTCTTCGCCGCCCCGATCGATGATTCTGCTGTGGTTGTGGGGTGGTCCCAGCCACATTGATACGTTCGACATGAAGCCGCAGGCGCCGCAAGAATTTCGCGGCCCCTATCGGCCCGTCGCCACCAATGTCCCGGGAATCGAAGTCTGTGAGCTGTTCCCGCGACTCGCCCGCTGTGCCGACAAGTATGCCATCGTCCGCTCGTTGCATCATGACACGAACGACCACGGAATCGGCGGGACTGTCGGGCTGACCAGTTCGACGGCGGGTGGCGCCAGTCTGGGCGGCATTGTGTTGCCGGGGCAGCTCAAGCCGACGCACGGGGCCATCGTGTCGCGACTGCGCGGCTTTCGGCCTGATATTCCCAGTTTCATCACTCTTGGAGGCAACCTCACTCAGGGACGTCGCCCGATTCGTGGTGAAGGGGGCGGCAGCCTGGGGTCTCTCTATGATCCGTTTCGTATGGATTATGAAGTCGATGTCGGGGTCAAGATTCCGGACCTCGACTTGATTCCCGGGCTGAATTCGGCCACGCTGAATTCTCGTCAAGATCTGCTGGCGGCGATGGAGCAGTTGCCGCAGCGGCTCGATCAGTCGCCTTCGGTCCAACGGCTCGATCAGTTCTATCAGCAGGCGTTTTCGCTGCTGACCTCGGGGAAAGCGAGAAAGTTCTTCGATCTCGATCAAGAGTCGCCGGCCGTGCAGAATGCCTACGGCCATTTTCGATTCGGTCAATGCTGCCTGATGGCGCGGCGGTTGGTCGAATCAGGAGTCCCGTTCGTCCAGGTCAACTGGAGCTCGACCGTGGAACCGGTCGAAGATGGCGGCGAAGGGGGTTGGGATATGCACGACCGCAATTTCTCGATCATGCAGGATCGACATGCCTGGATGCTTGATCAATCTGTCTCTGCCTTGTTGAACGATCTGGACCAGCGCGGAATGCTCGAACAAACCATCGTCATGGCGGTGGGCGAATTCGGCCGCACGCCACGCATCAACCCGAAAGCCGGCCGCGATCACTGGGAACATTGCTACTCGGGCCTGGTGGCCGGCGGCGGCTTGAAATGCGGTCAGGTCGTCGGTGCCAGCGATGCCCTGGGTGAACGCCCCGCAGCCCGCCCGATGCATCCGGGTGACCTGGCGATGACGTTGTACGGCCAACTCGGCATCGGCACCACGCAACTGACCGGGGTCGGCCTGGCACCACCGGGCGAGGTCATCGAGGAGTTACTGTGATCGCTGCAGAACACTGGTCCGCGACTGAGTACAGTCGCGGACCAGTGGCACATTTCGAATGCAGATCTGATCCCGTATCATCTTCACGTCCTTCGGCTAAGGCACTGCGGCAATGGGCTTTTCGAGTGAGGTGATCAACCGCGGCAATTCAATTCAATTCCTTGACTTGGATAGATCTGTGATATTGACGAACAACGCCGCCCCGGATTCAGTCCGTGACCGTGTCCCCCTCTCCCCGCCCTGTTCGCTTTTTTCCGGCCGAGGCGAGTGGAGAGACTGTTGCTGCGCTCCCTTGATTGTCGGTAACACGCAGGTGTTACGCGTTGTGGCTTGTGTCCTGTTTTTATTGACGTGCCTGCTGTTCACGCCGCTCAGTGCTGCCGAGCCCCCTGCCGTGACCCGGCTGACTCGTGATGGGCGTTTCAAACAGCGGCCGGTGTGGTCTCCAGATGGCAAGTCACTGCTCTTTTCGCAGCATACCGGCGACAACAAGATCATGATCCTGCAATGGACTGGCGAAAATGTGCCGGTCCAACAACTCATGTCCGCGGTCAAGCTGCCTCAACTTGACGCGATCTGGTCGGCCGACGGCAAGTGGCTGGCCTGGACCAAGGTCGAACAAACTCCAGGGCAAGGGAATCTCGATCTGTGGGTCAGCCTGGCCGATGGTTCCGAACCACATTTGATCGCCGGCAACACGGCCGGGCTATCGCACGAAGAATGGGCCAGTTGGTCGCCGGACGGGAAGCGGCTCGTCTTTACATCGACCTTCGAGAAGAACCAGGAATTGTACGTTGTCGATGTCAGCGGAGAAAATCGTCAACGGCTGACTAATGACCCGGCGTTTGACGTCCACCCCCACTGGTCGCCCGATGGGAAGAAAATCGTCTTCGCCACCAGCCGCTGGGGAGACTTCGAATTGGCGGTCCTGGACCTGGCCACCTCGACCGTCACCCGGCTGACAACCAGTCGCGGCCTGGACGATTACCCGGTTTGGTCGCCCGATGGGACGCAGATCGCCTTCACTTCGAACCGCGACGGCAATTTTGAGATTTATCTCATCCAGGCCGATGGATCCGATCCGCGAAATATCACTCAGCAGCCTGGATCCGACAATTTCCCGGGATGGTCACCGGACGGCAAGGTAATCTTCGTTTCGAATCGTGACAACCGTTTTGATCTCTATCAGACGACGGTGCCGCTATCGAAACCCGCCTTTTAGGCGAGCGTCCGGCATAAGCCGGATGGTTGTTGGCGACGGTCCTACCCCCATGATTCCCATTCATCACATAATTCCCATGGGAAGAATGGGAATCATGGGAGTTATGTCATGAAGATCGATGCAATTAATTCGACAGTCGCCAACAACCATCCGGCTTACGCCGGACGCTCGCCTACGAGGCTGCGCAAATCAAAAATGAACGCGCTCTAATTCCGTGTTCGTCCGGCGCGACTGGCCAGGAAACTGGAGAGCGCGATATCGAGTGACGTATCGGTCCGCAGCAGCACGTGGTCGATCCGCATATCACGGCAGCCGCGGCGTAATTCGGTCAGGAAGTGCTCGAATTCTTGTTGATAAGCGGCCTTCAGAGATCGTGGGTCGGTCATCATTTCCGGCCAGTTTTCCAGGCCTTTGAACAGCGTCGGGTCGCGGAAGGGAAAATCCTGTTCGGCCGGGTCCACAATCTGCATCACGACCACTTCGTGCCGCTTGTGCCGGAAGTGTTTCAAGCCCATTAGTATCTGATCGACATTGTCGAACAGGTCGCTGATGATCAGGATCAAGCCGCGTTTTTTGATGCGTTCGGCCAGGTCGTTGAAAATCGGCCCCATCGCCGATTCCCCTGCCGCCGGGGACTCTTCCATGACGTGGCAAAGCTGTTTCAGATGCGATGGCTGGCTGGAGGCCCGCACGAAATTCCGGACTCCATTATCAAACGTGGCCAGTCCCACGGCGTCTTGTTGACGCAGGACCAGATACGACAAGGCCGCTGCCACGAACTGCGCATAGTGCAGCTTGGTCACCGGCGCGGCCTCGGATTGGTAGAGCATCGATTCGCTGGTATCCAGCAGCACGTGGCACGAGAAGTTGGTCTCTTCCTCGTACTGCTTCAGATAGAAACGATCGGTCTTGCCGAAGACCTTCCAGTCGACGTACCGCAGGTCATCCCCTGACACATATTCGCGATGTTCGGCGAATTCGATGGAGAAGCCGTGGTAGGGGCTCTGGTGCAGTCCCGAGACAAATCCCTCGACGATCTGGCGGGCCTGCAGTTCAAGCCCTGCCAGCCGTGCCAGTGTCTCGGGATTGAAATACTTCTGGTAGCTTTCCACGGGAATTCCCCTGTCCGGAATCGGGGACGATCGATTCGGCGAGACGACGGACGATGTCATCCGACCGAATCCCTTCGGCCTCTGCATTGAAGTTCGTAATGATGCGATGCCGCAGCACGGGCAGCGCCACGGCTTTGACATCGTCGGTACTGACGTAATCGCGACCATGCAGCATGGCCCGCGCCTTGGCACCTAGAATCAAATATTGACTGGCTCGTGGTCCCGCGCCCCACGTCACATACTTCTGTACGAAATCGGGGACCTGCCCCTGTTCGCACCGCGTCATCCGGGTGAACTGCATGGCAAAACGAATGACATGATCAGCTACGGGCACGCGGCGAACAATATGCTGCAGGGCGACCACTTCTTCGCGTCCCAGCACACGACTGACTTCCGGCCGAATGTCCGAGGTCGTCTGCCGGACAATCTGGAATTCTTCATCTTCGCTGGGATAGTCAACCAGCACATTGAACATGAAGCGGTCGAGCTGCGCTTCCGGCAGCGGGTAGGTCCCTTCTTGTTCAATCGGATTTTGAGTCGCCAGCACGAAGAACGGTTCCGGCAGCGGGTGCCGTTGCCCGCCGACCGTGACCTGATGTTCCTGCATTGCTTCCAGCAGCGCGGCCTGCGTCTTGGGGGGCGTGCGGTTGATTTCATCCGCCAGAATGATGTTGGCGAAGATGGGACCGGGCAGAAACTTAAAGTTCCGCGTGCCAGTCAGCTTGTCTTCTTGAATGACTTCCGTCCCAGTAATGTCGGCCGGCATCAGGTCGGGCGTGAACTGCACGCGGCTGAAAGACATGTCCAGCACCTGGGCCAGGGTGTGGATCATCAATGTTTTCGCGAGACCCGGGACACCGACCAGTAGACAATGCCCCCCCGCGAATAATGAAATTAGCAACTGCTCGACAACGTCCGTTTGACCGACGATGACGCGGCTGAGTTCCGTCGTCACGCGTCGATAGCTGGCCGCCATCCGCTCGACGGCGTCCAGATCTGCCTGTGAGGCTCCGGATTCGGAGTCTGAAACTTTTTGCGACACGCTGGAGGCTCTCCTGAGAATCAGAATTCACATCGCCCGACACTCGGTCGGTAGTGCAGTGTGACGAGCCACACGGCAAGTTGTCAAATCCTGTGCCTTACCACTTCATTAATGTCGAGTCAACGCCTCGTCGAGATTCAGCAGGAGGCTGCACAGCGTGGTCCAGGCCGCCAATTCGGAGGCAGGAATGTCCTTCACCTGGGGGGCATTGCCGACGCGTAACAATTGGTCGGCAGCGGCGGGTTGTTTTTCAAACCGGGTGATAGCGGCGCCCAGCAACTCCAGCAGCAGGGCTTGCTCGGCAGGGGTCGGTCCGCGGCTGAGGCTGGTGCGACAAGCCAATGCCAATCGACCTTTGGCCGTCGGCCCGCCAGTTTGAATGATACGGACTGCCAATTGTCGCGCGGCTTCAACATAGGTGGGATCATTCAACAGAACGAGAGCTTGTAAGGGCGTATTCGTGCGGGCTCGCCGCACGAGACAAGTCTCGCGATCGGGGGCATCGAGCGTCGACATGGAAGGGGGCGGACAGGTCCGTTTCCAGAACGTGTACATGCTGCGGCGGTAGGCCCCGTCGCCTTGATCGGGGACGTACTTGAAACGACGTTCGACCGACACTTCCTCCCACAAGCCGGCAGGTTGATACGGCTTCACGCTCGGTCCTCCCAGACTTTCTCGCAGCAGGCCCGAAACCGACAACGCGCTATCTCGGAGTGTTTCCGCGGGGAAACGAAAACGGGCGCCGCGACCCAGCAATCGATTCTGGGGATCCTGGAATATCTGTTGAGACGTGGCGGATGAGGACTGCCGATAGGTCGCCGACATCACGATTTCTTTGATCACCGCTCGTACGTCCCAGTGCTGGGCGATCAACTGAGTCGCGAGATAGTCCAGCAATTCAGGGTGACTGGGGAATGAGCCTTGAGTGCCAAAATCTTCGACCGTTTCGACCAGCCCCGTTCCGAAGATTGCGGCCCACCAGCGATTGACCGCTACACGGGCCGTCAAAGGATGGTCGGGCGAAGTCAACCATTCGGCCAGTCCCAACCGGTTTTGCGGCATGTTCGAGGGGATTGCCCCCAGAAAGGCGGGGACCCCGGCGGTGACCTTTTCCGCTGGCTGATCGTATTGACCGCGCGACAGCAAATGAGTCTCGCGCGGCTGAGCCATTTCGGCCATCACCATTGTTTTGGGAATCGCCAGATCCAGCTTCTGTTGACGCTGCGTCAACTCAACGATCTCGGCCTTCCAGCGACGAGATTCGGGGTCCACGACTTGCAGATAATAGTTGCGCAGTTGTTGCCGATGCTGGTCGTTGCGGTCGCCGGCAGGAATGGCGAAGACCTCCGCGAGGGTCGACAACGCCTTCCCGTCGGCCAGCCGCTTGATATCTTCCGTGGAGAGCTCAGCCTGGAAGAAACGGACGTCGTCGATCAACCCCAGAAATGGCGCCGAGGTACTGCGTTGTCCAATCCGCAAGGGTTGATCGGTCTTGATGGAATCCTTCAATTGATCGCTCGTCACGTCGACAGCCTGAACTTCGCCATCCAGATAGATCTTCAGCCCGCTGGCTTGCCCGTTCCCATTCCAAGTCACGAGCACATGATGCCACGCATTCAGCGACATGGCTGTCTTGCCGATAACTTTTAAGGCGTTGCCCGGCCATTGATGGATCATGTGAACGGCAGGGCGGCCCCCTTCGATAATCAAGTCATAACCGCGATTGCCCTGGGCGTCGTCCATTTTGGAAAGGACCGTGCTGGGACTGGCGGAGGTCGGGAAAATCCAAGCACCAAATGAAACGCGATCGGCCTTGTCAAACACTCCCTGCTGGCCGCAATCGACGAACGTCTTGCCATCGAATTCCAGGGCACCGAGGAGTTTTCCCGGCTTCCAGGTGGCCTTGCCCTGCACCTTGCCCACGGCAGCGGCGGGGACTGAGGCATTGGGAAGCGAGAACTTGGCCTGATCACCAGAGGTCTCGTCGAACCCGATCATCAAGGATTGACCGGCGGGTGTCGAAACACGTTTTTCTTCAGGCGACAGAGACTGTTCCCATTTGTCGACAGCCGGTTGAATGCCTGCAATGTGGGCGGCGATTTGTTTCTCCACGGCTTGCCGGGTCGCCTGGATCTGTGCCGCTTCTGCCTGTTGTGAGGCGGATGGAGCGGCGATGAAGGGCTCGCCGGGGGTCCCCTTGTTGTAGCCCAGGACCTTGTCGGAGATATTGTTGAAGTAGGCAAAAAAGCGGTAGTAGTCACGCTGAGTCAGCGGGTCGAACTTGTGGTCGTGGCAGCGCGCGCACTGAAATGAGAGCCCGAGAAACACGGTCGAAGTCGTCTGCACACGATCTGCCACATATTCAATGCGGTACTCTTCATCGACAATTCCTCCTTCGGTGGTCAACACGTGATTGCGATTGAATCCGGTCGCGACTTGCTGGGCGAGCGTCGGCTGGGGCAGCAAGTCGCCCGCGAGTTGTTCGGTCAGGAAGCGATCGTAGGGCATGTTTTCGGTGAAGGCCTGGATGACCCAATCGCGCCAGGGCCACATCGTGCGATCTTCGTCATTGTTGTAGCCATTGGAATCGGCATAGCGTGCCGCATCCAGCCACTGCAAAGCCATTCTTTCAGCCGAGCGTGGCGACGCCAGCAGGCGATCGACGACTCGTTCATAGGCTCCCGGAGAATTGTCCGCCAGGAACGCATCCAATTCCAAAACAGACGGTGGAACACCGGTGAGATCGAGCGTGACTCGCCGCAGCAGAGTCTCGCGATCGGCCACGTCATTGGGGCGTAATCCGGCCGCTTCCAACCGTTGTAGAACAAAATAGTCGAGCTTTTCGCGAGGCCAGATTGAATCCTTGACAGCAGGTAATGCAGGTCGGACCGGCCGAGTGAATGCCCAGTGCTGAACATACTTCGCCCCCTGGGCGACCCAGCGTTTCAGCAATCCGATTTGGGCAGGTGTCAAAGGCTTTTTGAAGGCCGGGGGCGGCATGATTTCCGCCGCGTCTGTCGCAGTGATGCGCACCAGTAATTCACTGTCGGCCAGATGCGTGAGATCGATCGCCGCATTCCCGGTTTCAAGCTTGGTTGTCGCTCCGGCGAGCGAATCGAGCCTCAACCCGGCTTTGCGTGCTGGTTCGTCGGGACCGTGGCAGCTCCAGCAATGATTGGCCAGAATCGGCCGAATGTCGCGAGCAAAATCGATCGCCTCGACCGGTTTCACCGCAGGCTCGGAGGAGTGAGACGTACGCGCCACGCAGAGCGCCAGAATCGTCAGCAATCCCAACGCGATCTGACCCGAGCAGTCGCGGCAAAATCGGTTCTGCATCTGTCACCTTCTCACGAAGTGGTCTCTGTGTAAGTTTGATTTTAAAAGGCAAGATTCGGGAGGGCGAGGCTCCTGCCGAGCCGAGTACGACCGCAGGTCGGCGACCGCCGGAGGCTGCCATTCGTGAAAAGCCACCGGCGGACGCCGAGCTAAAGCTCGTCTTCGGCTCGGCGGGAGCCTCGCCCTCCCGTTTCGAACATGTTCTCAACGAAGCATGGCCTTGAAATGCGATTCCTATTGTAGCGGCTCGGACGTGTCCGTCGCAGATTGTCACTCCTCGTCTTCGACATCGCTGAGATCCAATCCGTATTGTTCTGCACTCTGTGACGAGTTCAACTCGGTCAGTCGCTTCACGAAAATCGTGGCATACGATCCTCGCGGCAGATCGAAACTGAGACGGATCTTCTGTCGCCCGGCATGCAATTCGTCAGGTGCGACGAGATGTTCAACCTTGTCAACGACGATGACTGCTCGGCGTTCTCCCTTCGAGAAGAAACTATCGCGAGGGTACTTGACGCGGATCTGCCTGAGTTCCATGCCAAAGTCGCTGAGCACTCGGTCCATGACCGTGGCAATCGGACCCGGTTCGAGTTTGATACGGGCGGTGGGCAACGGGAGTTCCGTGGCGTGCAATTGTTGTCGCTGTTCGGGGTCCAGTTCCAGGAAGAAGGGGACCGCACCCAGCTTGAGCGGAACCGCCACCAGTTGCTCGGGACGGCAGACCGATTGCAGCCATGCAGTAAGCAGCCGATTCCACAGCGCGCTTTGAAAGGCCGCCAGATAAATGCCCCGCAAGTCGACTCGCAGCCGCGAGACTGCGCCGCGAAAATCGCCGGGGCGATCATCCAGATATGTGATGATGCTGCGGCGATTGGATTGCGACAACCGCTGCTTGCAGGCATTCCAGTTGCCCCATAAGTCACGCAGAATCTGTTTTTCGGCACGTTCGTCTGGACGGTCGTGTTCGTTCGCATCGGCCAGCGCCAACCACAAGGTGCGTTCGTAATCGCCCAGGCACCACGGTTGTGCGACAAACTCGCCTGAAAAACCGACCGATCCGAAGCGTTGATCGTCGAAATAGTTCGGGATGCCGTGCTGCTTGACCTGCCGGATGGCCTCGACAATCGGCTCGATCGACTGTTGCTGCAGAGATCGCAGGGTCACCAGAAAGCGGTTGCCGGCGATATCATGCGGTGTAAATGGGCGATCCGCCTGTCCCATGTAGACGAGTTCAAAGGCCCGTTCCCGCAGGTCGCGTCGTGGTCCCTGGAAGATCGTCACGAACTGGGTGGTGAGAGCGTGCTTGTCCTTCAAGCCCCCATAGGAAACACGGTCACGGGGCAGTTTCCAGCGGCGCAGGATTTCCTCGACCACCTCGGGCGTTCCCATCGAACGCTTGGTCAGGCGATAGAGGGCAAAGATCCCGCCAGTGGTCGCGAAGGGGGAGATTTCTTCAACCTGAAAATCTTCGGGTTGTCGTTTGAGCTTCACAGGTCACTGCCTCTCAAATCTCAAATCTCAAAAAAGCACCAGCGCATAAAACAAAACACGGGTCCGATCACAAATCGAACCCGTGTCATGAATTTCAAGTTGGGGCGAGCCGAATCCGAGTTACGGATTCTTGGCATTTCGCCTGCGGCGCAACAGTTGTCGCCGTTTGGCTCGATCCCGCATTGTTCGCTTTTGTTTTGCTGTCCGCTTCATGACGCTGCAACCTTCCAAGGCCAAGTTCAAAACCGATATCAGTTCGGTCTTCAAACATTCAAAGACGACGTTTTCTCTCGGCTAATTCGAGTCCGTAAGTCTACCCGAGGATGGTGCTTCGATCAAGTCATCGATGCTTACCCGATTTGCCAATTGGCATGAAGCGGAATGGCGTTTTGTAACTCGTTGCTATGTATTGGCTTGCAGATGGTGTGTTTTCGCCGGATTGGCGCCGAATCGTTTTCCCTTCAGCAACGCCCACCCGCCTTGATAGCCATCGGCATTGGCTACGAGTTCGCCGTCCCGGCATGTGGAAACCCGCTCTGCAACCGGCTAGACTGAGCTCTCGTAGATACCCTGATTCAAACAGCCGGGACGGCGCCGCTCCGGCCTGATTGATGTGATCCAGTCAGTGTCCCAGAACGGAGTCTCTGGACGTTGACCGCGAAGAAAACTTGACTTGATGAACCATCCCGTGAAGACCATTTCGAAGTTGCTCGTGGCCAATCGGAGTGAGATTGCGATTCGCGTGTTCCGCAGCGCCCATGAGCTCGGAATTCGAACCGTGGCCATCTATGCGTGGGAAGACCGCGCTGCTTTGCACCGCTTTAAGGCCGATGAAGCCTATCAAGTTGGCAACAAGGGCGAGCCGATTCGCAGCTATCTCAATATTGACAACATCATTGAGGTGGCCAAGCGGTATCAGGTTGATGCCATACACCCGGGTTACGGTTTCCTGAGCGAGAATCCCGAGCTGGCACGGGCCTGTGAGCAGGCGGGCATCATTTTTGTCGGCCCTGCGGTCAGTTCACTGGAGGCCCTGGGCGACAAGATTACGGCGCGGAATATTGCCCGGAAGGTCGGCGTGCCCGTCCTGGGTGGCAGTAACCGTCCGATCACGACGATCGCGGATGGACTGCAGCAGGCCGAAGATCAAACCTTTCCCGTCATTTTGAAAGCGGCCAAGGGAGGTGGCGGCCGCGGGATGCGCGTCGTCCACCAGGCTTCCGAATTCGCGGCAGCATTCGAGTCGGCCCAGCGCGAATCGCTGACCGCCTTCGGCAGCCCGGACATCTTCGTCGAGAAATACATCGCCCGCGCCAAGCATATCGAAGTCCAACTGCTCGGTGACAAGCACGGCAATCTGGTCCATTTGTTTGAACGCGACTGCTCGGTGCAACGGCGCCACCAGAAGGTCGTCGAGATCGCTCCGGCCCCGGTGCTCGATCCTCAGACGCGGCAGGCGTTGCTCGATGCGTCAATCGCAATTGGCAAAGAGGTTCAATATCAAAACGCGGGGACCGTCGAGTTCCTGGTCGATGTCGATGCGAACAGATACTACTTCATTGAGGTGAATCCGCGCATTCAAGTCGAACACACCGTGACAGAACAGGTCACGGGAATTGACATCGTGAAGTCGCAGATCCTGGTCGCCCAGGGTACGCCGCTGTCCGATGACGAAATCGGCATTCCGACGCAGGACGCGGTCAAGGTCAACGGGTTTGCCATTCAGTGCCGAGTCACGACGGAAGATCCATCGAATGACTTTCTGCCCGACTATGGCCGCATGACCAATTATCGGTCGGCGGCCGGGATGGGCATCCGGCTCGATGCCGGTACTGCGTTCTCCGGAGCGGTCGTCAATCCGTACTACGATTCGCTGTTGGTGAAGGTCTCGGCCTGGGGGCGGCGGTTCATTGATGCCATCACGCGGATGGAACGCAGCCTGCAGGAGTTCCGCGTGCGTGGCGTGAAAACCAACCTGCCATTCCTCATGAAGCTGATGACGAATGCGGAATTCAAGGCGGCCACCTGCACCACGCGGTTCATCGACGAAACACCAGAGCTGTTCCAATACACGAAGCGCCGCGACCGGGCATCCAAACTGTTGACGTTTCTGGGCGATGTCACCATCAACGGTAATCCGGTCGTCTCGGGGCAAGAGAAGGCCACGCGGCGCGAACCGGCACCTGTTCCCAAGGTGGACCTCCAACAACCCTTGCCCAAGGGAACGCGCGATCGATTGAAGGAATTAGGCCCCACAAAATTCAGCCGCTGGATCACTGACCAGAAGCTGCCGCTGATCACGGACACCACCTTCCGTGATGCCCATCAATCGCTGCTGGCGACCCGTTTTCGCACGTATGACCTCTTGCAGATCGCCGACGTTTACGCGCGGTGGTGCCCCGAGTTGTTCTCGTTGGAGATGTGGGGCGGGGCGACCTTCGACACGTCGATGCGGTTCCTGAAGGAATGCCCGTGGCAACGCCTGGCCGAGATGCGGGCCAAGGTGCCGAACATCTTGTTCCAGATGCTGTTGCGGGCGTCCAATGCGGTGGGCTATACGAACTATCCCGACAATGTTGTCAAAGCGTTCGTGAAGGAATCGGCCCAGGCGGGAATCGACGTCTTCCGCGTGTTCGACGCCCTGAACTGGGTGCCCAATATGCAAGTAGCGATGGAAGCCGTGCTGGAGGCCGGTGCCATTTGCGAACCGGCGATTTGCTACACCGGCGACATCCTGAATCCGAATCGAACGAAGTACAATCTCAAGTATTACGTCGACTTGGCGAAGGATTTGGAAAAGCGGGGAGCACACATCCTGGCCATCAAGGATATGGCCGGCTTGTGTAAACCGTATGCGGCCAAATTGCTGGTGGAAACGCTGAAGAAAGAGATCGGCATTCCGATCCACTTCCACACGCACGATACGGCGGGCGTGCAATCAGGATCGATCCTGCGCTCGGTCGAAGCGGGTCTCGATATTTTTGATGCGGCCATGGCACCCATGTCGGGCGGGACGTCGCAGCCCAACTTGAATACGCTCGTTGAAGCCCTGCGGTTCAGCTCGCGTGATACCGGATTGAATTCCGAGCACCTCGACGCATTGGCGGAGTACTGGCGGGCCGTACGGGAATTTTACAAGCCGTTTGACGGCGAGTCTGTTCCCGCGACTTCCGAACTATATCGCCATGAAATGCCCGGCGGGCAGTACACGAATCTGTTCCAGCAGGCCAAGGCCCTCGGCCTGTCCGAACGCTGGCCGGAAGTCTGCCTGGTCTATGCCGAAGTCAACCAGATGTTTGGCGACATTGTGAAGGTCACGCCGACTTCCAAGTCGGTTGGTGACATGGCGCTGTTCATGGTGGGCAACAATCTGAAGCCCAGGGACGTCCTGGAAAGTGATCGCGAGCTGGCATATCCCGAGTCGGTGATTGACCTCATCAGCGGCAAGATGGGCCAGCCCCCCGGCGGCTTCCCGGAGCAAGTCAAGAAACGGATCCTGCGCGGCCAGCCGGGACTAACCGAGCGCCCCGGCGCGACGTTGCCGCCGGTCGACTTCAAGGCTACCGGTGAAGAAGTTGCCAAGTTCCTGAAGCGTGAACCCACGACTCAGGATGTCCTATCCTACCTGATGTATCCCAAGGTCTACCGTGAATTCGCAGCGCATCAGGCCGAGTACTTCGATACGAGCGTCTTGCCGACACCGGCCTTCTTCTTCGGCCAGGATGCAGGCGAAGAGATCGCCGTCGAAATTGAACCGGGCAAGACGCTGATCATCAAGTATCTGACCCAGGGGGACACGCATCCCGATGGGACGCAAACGGTCTTCTTCGAGTTGAACGGTCAGCCCCGCGAAGTCACGATCACCAACCGCAAGCTCGAACCGACCGCCCAGCGCAATGCCAAGGCCGACCTCGCCGATCCGAAGCAGGTGGGGGCTGGCATGCCGGGCATGGTGGTGTCGGTAAACGTCAAGATCGGCGACGTCGTCAAGAAGGGGCAAAAGCTGTTGACGGTCGAGGCCATGAAAATGGAAAGCACCGTCTACGCTGAGAACGATGGCGTGATCGCCCAGGTGCTGGTGACGCCAGCCACCCAGATCCAGACCGGCGACTTGTTACTGACGTTTAAATAGCCAATATGACCGCATTCTCCCAGATCATCGCCCAGACGTTCGTGAAGCAAGTCGAATTCCATGCGGACATTGGCTCGACGAATGACCGGGCGCTTGATCTGGCGGCAGCGGAAGTCTCCAGCGAAACGCCGCTGCTGGTTTGGGCTCTGCAGCAAACGGCGGGGCGGGGCCGCGGAGCCAATCGCTGGTGGGCTTCGGAAGGCGCACTAACGTTCTCAGTGCTGCTCGATACCAGGGATTTGGGATTACCCCAGGCTCGCTGGCCGCAGGTGTCACTCACCACGGGACTCGCCGTGTGTGCAGCGTTGCAAGAGTTGCTGCCTCAGGCCGAAATCGGCTTGAAATGGCCCAATGATGTCTTTCTCCACGGCCGCAAAATTTGCGGCATCCTAGTCGAGATTCCTCCCCGTCAATCGGGCAAGCTGATCGTCGGCATTGGCATCAACGTCAACAATTCACTCACCACGGCCCCGGCGGAACTGTGGCCGACCGCGACGGCCCTATGCGACGCCTCGAATCGCACGTGGGACTTGAGTGCGGTCTTAATCCAAGTCTTGTTGCAACTGGATCAGCACTTGCAGCAGTTGGTCGTCAATGATCCGGAACTGCCAGAGAGCTGGAACGCACGCTGTTTCCTGCGGGGCCGCCTGGTCCATCACACTGTGGGCGATCGCATCACCATCGGCATGTGCCAGGGGGTTGACCAGCAAGGGGCGCTGTTACTGCAAACCGAAGCGGGATTATCGCGCGTCATGGGGGGTGTAATCACGAAGTGGGAATAGCCCCACTTTACAGGTTACGATCTGGCTGTTATCCCATAAGTCCGCTCTTAACCCACGGCCTCTGGCCGTGCGACCCTAATAGGCTCTGCCGATCCGGCGAGAAAAGATATGCTCTTCCCCCGAGGAAAGCCCTGGCAGGGGCAATCGGAGGAAGAGCATATGCAAGATTTTGAGAGTTTAGCGCATGTCCGTTGGGACTGCAAATACCATGTTGTGTTCATACCGAAGTACCGTCGGAAATCGATGTATCGAAAGTTGCGGAAACAGATTGGAGCGATATTGCGTGAATTGTGTGACCAGCGTGGCATTGAATTAGTGGAAGGCCACGCCATGGCAGATCACATCCATCTGTGTTTGAAAATTCCGCCGAAGTACAGTGTTTCTAATACGATTGGATTTCTGAAAGGCAAGAGTGCGGTCAAGATCCATCGAGTGCTGCTGGGCGAACGCCGAATGGTTGGCCTCCATTTTTGGGCGACCGGATACTGGGTGAGTACCGTCGGCCGAGATGAAGAACAGGTGCGGAAATATATTCGCGAGCAGGACGATCAGGATCGAGATCGGGACCAAGGTCAATTGTTCAATTAACGTCAATTCAACACCATAGCCCCAGCGGGGCTTTCCTCACACAACTAGCCCCAAGGGGGCTTACCGACGACAAATCGGCCCTAACAACTCACATTCCGCACCTGCGTTTGAAGGTTTGCAAGGCGGTGGGTGGAATTGCCAGAAGTTCAATTAACTTGTATTGGATCGGTGTGAACTGCGTGAGTCGTCGCATAGTGGTTCCGTGATGCTTAACAATCACCATACAGACTGTCG
>CAMAVF010000092.1 GCA_945861445.1 Planctomicrobium piriforme
CGGGAATCGTCGCAGGAAGGGATGCCTGCTGGATGTTGGAACCACCCTCAGCACCGCTGCTGAAGCTGTTGCGTGAGCTACGGCTCTGCACGCCCGCCGACCTGCGTCGGTGCCGGGGGCGCGTGCGCCGTATGGCCACTGATTTGCCGGCTTTTGATTCCGTCTGGATCGATGCCCTGGTCCAATTGCGGCGCCTGACACCGTATCAGGCGCAGGTACTGGAATCGCCCCATCCTGAAAAACTGCGAGTCGGCCCCTGCGTGCTCGTCGAGCGTCTGGGAGTCAGCTTTTCTGGTGCGACGTATCTCGCACGATCGATCACCACCCGTCAGGCGCGCATCCTGAAACTCGTGACCGTCGAAGAAGATCTCATCCCGGAGATTCTCCATCGCAGTCAGAAGTTGCTCGAGACTGGTCGCAAGCTGGCTCATCCGTCGATCGTGCTGCCGCAGGCGTGCGAGCAAATCGATCAACAACTGGTGTTTGTCAGCCGCCATGTGCCCGGCCGCACCTTGACAGAACTGTTGATTCGCCGCGGTCGATATCCGGCGCGAGTCGTGTGGCAAATCGGGCGGCAGTTGGCGGAAGGACTTTCACGGTTGCACGCCATCGGCCTGGCCCATGGAGAAATCCGGCCGTCGCAGGTACGGCTGCTGTCGGAAGGGACCGCGGTCCTGATCGATACGGGAATCCAAGGCGTTCTCGAACCTGAGCTCACCCCCCATTCGCAACTGGTCCCCGAGTGCTACGACTGCATTGCCCCCGAACTCATTGGCACGGGAATCACTTACAACCCGGCTTCGGACCTGTATGCACTGGGCTGCCTGCTGTGGCAGTTGCTGGCCGGACGGCCGCCGTTTCCCGGCGGAGATCCGCTCGCCAAGCTGGCCTCGCACCAGACGCGACGGATTCGTGACGTCCGCGACTTTGCTCCGGATACGCCGGCACCGCTGGCGGAAATGATCCTGAAGCTGACTTCGCCCAATGTCGCCGACCGTCCCGCCAATGCAGGTGCGGTCTTGCAGTCGTGGGGCGCGCCCCGTCGCGCCGGTCGGCGGATCTTGAAACGGTTCGTCAGCAGCTTTGAACGTCCCGTGGGTGAAGGTCTCACGGTGGCGACCGTCGTCAATTCACCGTTGGTCTGGGTGATGACGTTGTTGTTCGCGATCACCGGGTTAACGGCCGGTTACGTCCACGAAGGGACCCGGGCGAACTTGCTCCGCATCTGGGCCGCGATCCCCCACGCCCAGCAAGCTGCCGATTCATCAGCAGCGACTGCGAATAGTGACATTTTGGCCCGTCCGGGCCAGGCACGACAACACGCGGACGCGGGTGACTTACAGCTACTGACATTGCCCGAACCGAACGCCCAGGGGGTCATCGAGCTGACTTCAAACGGGCCTTACGCGCCCCGCAATATCAAGCAGATTGGTCCCCTGGTAATTCGCAGCCGCGAAGGGGTGCGAGCCGAGATTGTCGTCCAGGCGACCCCCTTGTTCCTGCTGGCAGAGAAAGTTCAGCTTCAAGGTCTGATATTGAGACGCGCAGCCTCCGTCCACGCCGGAGATGAGGTGCGTCAGCCGTCTACACAACTGCTGGTGGAAGCGTTGGAACTTGAAGTTCGCGACACCACCTTCTTGACCCATTCATCAAGTTTGACTACAGCTATTGAGCCAGCGGACTTTCGGTCTCGGCAACCGGCCCCCTCAGCAATCTGTTGGAAAGTCCCCGCCGCCGCGGGGCCCGGTAGCGGGATCGCTGTGCTGGAAAATGTTGTCGCTCTGGGAACCAGTTCCATGCTCGACTTACGCAGTGCAGCGAAAAAGATCGCGCTCAACAATGTTCTCCGCCTGGGGGCCGGCCCACTGATTAACATTGCAGGATCCTACCCCGGCCAGTCGGAGCTGGAAGTGCAACTGAAGCATGTCACCTGCCGGCAGTCTGGGTCCCTATTGCGTTGGGTGGTTTTGGATCAATCGCCGGCAAAAGAGCGAATCAAGATTGAGGCCCGCAATTGTGTCTTTGAGGTCTTGCCAACACGGGGCGGCCTACTGGAGTTCGTCGGTCAACAGCACGTCGCCGCCTGGACTGCACGGACCAAGTTTGTGGGCGATGCCTGTCTGGCCTCCGAACAAACAGAAGTGGCTGTGCGGACTTCGGCAACAACGGATGAGCTCGTTCCCTGGGATGGTGAACTGGAACTCGAAGGGATTACTCAAGGAAAATTTGAGTTCGTCGGTGCCTTCGGCATCCATCCGGGCAACTCAGCGATTCAGCAAAACTATGACGGAGTTCGCAGTTCGAACGGTCAACCAGAAGTTTTGCCCGGGGTGATCTCAGGTTTGTTGCCAGGCAATACTGAATCCGAACCGCCCATCGTCGCCGCATCCCCACCCGCCTCTTCGCGTGTTCCACAGACTCCGCGACGCACTGCCGCGGTGATTCCAGCACCCTGAACCATCAACCACAATTCGGGAACGCCCCTTGGTTCATTTTGGCCGATTCATGTGGAAGGATGGGGCGCTGCTCAGCTTCTGGCTGCTGGCATTCATCGCGACGCATCTGCCCAAAATCCCGCAGTCGATGGGCCGCGTCTCGGACAAGACGCTGCATAGCGTCTCGTTCTTGATTCTGGGCGGCTTGCTGAGCTGGGTCCTACACGGTCGCATCACCGGCCTGGTGCGGCACGCCGCGATCGTCATGCTGATCATCGCGGTCTATGGGGCGGTCGATGAGCTGCTGCAAATCCCGGTGGGACGCCACTGCGACTTCCAGGATTGGATTGCCGACATGCTGGGCGGGATCTTCGGATTGGCGCTGTTCCATCTCACGTATCGCATCGCGAGACTACTTGGCAGCCGAGGTGCCAGTCGTGACAGCACTACAGTGGATGAACCTTGATTTCCGTCACAGAAACCTGCTTGAAACCCTCCACGAATTTGTTCGGTATGTTCACGAAGGCTACGAGCATTATACTTCGAGTACTGGTGGCGTCGCGTGCTGTTCGCGAACTCGGTTCGAGCACGATTCTGCTGACATGGAGGTCGCTGAAATGTTTGCTTTGCTCAGATCCAACGGACTAATACTACTGGGGTTATTGTTGCCGTTGGCAGCGACCGCAGGTGCCAAAGAGCCGGCGTTGACGAAGTCCGGCCAAGTTCGCGAATTCTCGCAAGGCAGTCCGTTCGATTCAGAGCCATCGGAGGATGTCTTCGACTCCGAATTGGCCCCAGGATTGGACCCAGAATTGGAAGCGATCTTGCAGGCTTGGCAAACGGCTAAGCTTTCAATCGACCGTCTGGATGCGGAATATTTCTATGAAGAGTTCGACGCTCTGTTTGACGTCGGGCAACGAGGCCAGGGGCAGTTAGCTGTCGACACCTATGGACGCGGGTTCCTCAGCATTGGCCCCGTTAAGACCAACCCCACACAGGCGGCAAAACCCAGCGTTCCAGAAGGTGAAGGCCACATCAATGTCAGATGGGAGCCCATTGAACCGGGTCGATATCATTGGACGGGCAGGCACCTGATTGCTGTCGACGATGCCGCACACAACTATGAAGAGTTCGAAATCTCGCCCAAATTTCGAAACAACCGCTTTCTTCCGAGTCGCCCTCTCGCGCCTCCCTTACTGGAGGACGCGACGGGGCTCAGCAGGAAACGGCTTAAACCCACCTTCACTGTCGGCGAGTCAACGATTCAATGGAATTCCAATCAACCTGCTACACGCGGAGATTCATTCAGCAATTTTGTGGGGCAGATCATCGCTTTCACAATGGTCAACTGCATCGATTGGTCACCGCTCGAAGAACTAATCATGCAGTCAATGGCGGAACACCCATTAATTCCATTCCTGTTGGAAATGCCGATCGGCGAGCTGCGATCCCAATATGAGATTACATTAGTCGAGGAATCCGAAACGGAGGTTCGGCTGAAATTCGACGCCCTTAAGGAAGACCTGCCATATCCCAAAGTGTTGCTGGTTTTGTCGCGAAGTAATTATCAGCCCAAGGCGATAAAACTATTCGATGAAGAGCGTATCATTGTGTACGTTTTCAAGAACATACGAATCAATTCGACGCCGGTTGGCGGATTCAGTGATCTCGGCGATCCCCAGCTTGGTGGCTATCAGAAAAAGGTCGCGCCGGCAGATTGATCTTTCAATTCGAATCTTTGCGTCCGCTTGTTTTCAGGCGGCGAGTTTGCGATTCTCATGACGTTTGGTGTTGACCGTCCGCACGAGATTCCGCCGGTGCCCTGAGTGCAAAAGCCAACGCGTGAGGGATTTTCGGCACCCTGGTAGGGTGAGGCTCCTGCCGAACCGCGTAGTCTTTCGACACCCGATAGACGCCCTTGGCTCGGCAGGAGCCTCGCCCTCCCATCGACTCGCAACACGAATTAAGCCATATTTCCTGATGAACCGCTCCTGAAATTACTTCACGGCGTTGCGCAATAAGGGCTTCCGATCATCGACGAGCAGCATTGTACGGCGACGCCCGCGTTCACCCAACCCATGTGGCAGCCCGGACCGGAACGGATTGCCGCGGCCAACATCACTCGGATCACGCAGTTCGTGCGCGATAAGTACGGCATCACGGCGGACGACTACGACTCCCTGTGGCGCTGGTCGGTCGATCGCCGGGACGATTTCTGGTCAGCCGTGTGGGAGTTCTGCGGTGTGGTCGCGAGTCACCGCGGCGAGCGCGTTCTGGTCGATGGGGATCGGATGCCGGGGGCGAAATGGTTCCCCGATGCACGGTTGAACTTTGCCGAGAATCTCCTCCGACGGCGAGATAATGCCGAGGCACTTGTTTTCTGGAACGAATTGGGCCGACAGGCAACACTCACTTTTGCGGAACTCTACGATCAAGTCGCTCGTCTGGCGGCCACGCTGCGGGACTGGGGCATCCAACCCGGAGACCGGATCGCGGCGTTCCTGCCCAATATGCCGCAAGCCATTGTCGTCATGCTGGCTGCGGCCAGTGTCGGGGCCACGTTCAGCTCGTGCTCGCCCGACTTCGGTGTCCCGGGGGCCGTCGACCGCTTCGGACAGATTGCTCCCCGAGTGCTGTTTGTGTGCGACGGTTATCTGTATGGCGGCAAGTCGTTTGGCACAATCGACAAGGCCACCGCACTGCTCGATCAAATCCCCTCGATCGAAGTTTGCGTCCTGATCCCGTACCTCGACCCGTCAGCCCAACCGCCTGCCGGGGAATGTTGGAAGACCTGGTCCGAGGCCCTCGCTAGTCCCGCCACCGAGATCGTCTTCTCGCAACTGCCGTTCGATCATCCGCTGTACATTCTGTTTTCCAGCGGCACGACCGGTGTTCCCAAGTGCATCGTGCACGGTGCCGGCGGAACATTGTTGCAGCACTTGAAAGAGCACGTCCTGCATACCGACTTGCGAGCGGGCGACCGGCTGTTCTATTTCACGACGACTGGCTGGATGATGTGGAACTGGCTGGTCAGTGGACTGGCCAGCGGTTGCACGCTCGTTCTGTTCGACGGCTCGCCCATGCATCCCACGGAAAGCATCCTCTGGGACCTGGCGGACGCTGAACGGGTGACGGCCTTCGGGACGAGTGCCAAGTATATTTCTGCCCTGGAAAAGGCCGGAGCGAAGCCCGCGCAGACGCATCGACTGGCGGCGTTGCAAACGATCCTGTCGACCGGATCGCCGCTGGCTCCGGAGAGCTTTGATTATGTCTATCGCGACATCAAAGCCGACGTCTGTCTGTCGTCAATCTCCGGCGGCACCGATATCGTCTCGTGCTTCGTGCTGGGCAATCCTGCCGTCCCGGTTTATCGAAGCGAAATCCAGGTCCGCGGACTGGGCCTGAAAGTCAAAGTATTCAATGATCAAGGACAACCGGTGATCGGTCAGAAGGGGGAACTGGTCTGCACGGCCGCATTCCCCGCGATGCCCGTCGGTTTCTGGCACGATCCCGACGGCAGCCGCTACCATGCGGCCTATTTCGAACGCTACCCCGGTGTTTGGCGGCACGGCGACTATACGGAGCTCACGCCCCGTGGCGGCGTCATCATCTATGGCCGGAGCGACACCGTGTTGAATCCCGGTGGAGTGCGGATCGGCACGGCCGAGATTTATCGTCAAGTAGAGCAAGTTCCAGAAGTCGTCGAATCGATCGCCATCGGCCAGCAGTGGAGCGGCGATGTCCGGATCGTCTTGTTTGTCCGATTGCGTCCAGAAGTCACGCTGGATGACGCGTTGCGACGCCGCATCGTCCACCAGATTCGGACGGGCGCGACGCCAAGACATGTGCCCGCGAAGATTTTGCAGGTCGCCGAGATTCCCCGCACGCGCAGTGGTAAGATCGTCGAACTCGCGGTCGCGGACATTGTCCACGGACGCAGGGTTCAGAACCTCGAAGCCCTCGCCAACCCCGAGGCCCTGTTGTTATTTGCGAATCGACCCGAATTGCAGTCGTCGTAGCCCTCCTGGAGATGAGCGAACCATGTCCTCGCAGCGCAAAGTCATCATTACCTGTGCCGTGACCGGCTCCATTCACACGCCGACCATGTCACCGCATCTGCCCATCACTCCCGAGGAGATCGCCGCAGGGGCCATCGGCGCGGCCGAAGCGGGGGCCTCGGTCGTCCATCTGCATGCCCGCGATCCAATAGACGGCCGGCCATCGCAGGACCCCGCGCTCTTTCGCAAGTTCCTGCCGCAGATCAAGGCGGCGTCGGATGTCATCGTCAACATCACGACCGGCGGCGCGGCGACGATGCCCGTCGAGGAACGCCTGCAACCGGCGCTGACGCTGAAGCCGGAAATCGCGTCGCTCAATATGGGGTCGATGAACTTCGGCTTGTACGAAATGATCCCGCGTTACAACAACTGGCAACACGACTGGGAGCTGCCGTACCTGTCCGGCAGCGACGAGCGGATCTTCAAGAACACGTTCCGCGATATCGCGCACATCCTCGAATCATGCAGCGGCAACGATACGCGATTCGAAATCGAATGTTACGACATCGGCCATCTCTACACGGCGCTGCACTTCCTGGAGCGGGGACTGGTGAAGCCACCCCTGTTTATCCAATCCGTATTCGGCATCCGCGGCGGCATCGGCCCTCATCCCGAAGACGTGATGCACATGAAGCGGACGTGCGACCGCTTGTTCGGCAACGATTATCAGTGGTCCGTCCTGGGGGCTGGACGCAACCAGATGTATATCGCCACTCAATCGGCCGTTCTGGGCGGCAACGTGCGAGTCGGATTGGAAGACAGCCTCTGGATCGGCAAAGGCCAACTGGCGCAGTCGAACGCGATGCAAGTCGCGAAGATCCGCCGCATTCTCGAAGAACTGGGCCTGGAAATCGCCACCCCGGACGAGACCCGGAAAATCCTGCAACTCAAGGGCAAGAACAACGTCAACTTTTAGGCACGTTAAGTTCAGAAGTTAATGAACTTTGAAACTGAAACACTCGGTCAGACAAACAATGGAGCGCAGCGACAGTTGCTCCCCTCGCCCTGGTACGCCGGGGAGAGGGGTTGGGGGTGAGGGGCACGATTAATCAATGACGCTGAGCTCTAGAATTGCGGGGAAAAGGACTTGATGGTTAACGCCACCTGAATGACGCTCGCAAAGCCCCTCACCCCCGGCCCCTCTCCCCGGCGTACCGGGGCGAGGGGAGCTGGAATCACGCGTGGGGCGAGCTATTTGCAATAGATTCACAACCTTGTCTGACAACTACGAAAGCAGCCACCGAAATCATGCCCACCGAGACAATCAACGACGTCGCCGTGCTGGGATTAGGCACGATGGGGCACGGCATCGCCCAAACTTTTGCCGCCGCCGGTTACCAGGTCCGTTGCTATGATGACCATCCCGCCGCCCGCGCGTCGCTGCACCAGCGGATTCGGTCCAACTTGCAGGCGTTCGTCAAGGCGGGGCTGCTGGACGAGACCAAGATCGAGCCGATCCTGTCTCGCGTCCAGGCTTGTGATACCGAAGCCGCTGCGGTCACGAATGTGTCGTTCATCACCGAAGCGGTGAAGGAAGATCTGCCGGCCAAACTGGAATTGTTTGAACGTCTCGAATCCTTGATCTCGCCGCAGACGATCCTGGCCTCGAATTCTTCGACTTTTCCCATCTCACAATCTGGCGCACGACTGCAGTTGCCGGGTCGTGCCATCGTGACGCACTGGTTCAATCCGCCACATATCGTGCCGTTGGTCGAGGTTGTCCCCGGCCCGCAGACCAGTGAGGAGACCACCCAAACCACGTTCGATCTGATGCAGGACATCGGCAAGCAACCACTGCTCCTGCGAAAGGAATTGCCCGGTTTCCTGGTGAATCGCATTCAGATTGCCATCATGCGTGAAGTGTGGGACCTGCTGGATCAGAATGTGGCCAGTCCCGAGGACATCGATGCCGCCTTGCGGGCGAGTGTCGGTTTTCGCCTGGCGGCACTCGGGCCACTGGAAGTTCACGACTTCGGGGGCCTCGATATCCAGACGACCGTATATCGTAATCTGATCACGGAAATCCGCAGCAATACCGAAATCCCGGATGTCGTCCGCAAACTGGTCGAGCAGGGGCATCTCGGCCCCAAGACCGGGCGTGGTTTTCATGATTACTCACCCCAGCGTCTCGCCGATCGGCAAGCGCGCCGCGACTCGTTGTTCCTGGCCCTCTTGAAACTGCTCTATCCCGATTCGGTGAAAGGGTCTGCATGAACGTCCAAGGGAAAGTCGCCTTGATCACGGGCGGGGCAACCGGTTTAGGTCGTGCGACCAGCCTGGCCTTGGCCCGGCTGGGGTGTTCGATCGCCGTCAATCATGTCGCCGCGACGCGTGACGAGGCCGAGAAAACCGCCGCCGAAGTGCGTTCGCTGGGAGTTTCCGCCGTCACTATCGAAGCCGACGTCACAGACAGCGATGCCTGTCGCCAGATGGCGGCTTCAGTCGTGGCCCAGGCGGGCCGATTGGACATCCTGGTGAACTGCGCGGGAGTGACCAGATTCATTCCCCACGCCGCTCTCGATGACATTCATGATGACGATTGGGACTTCATTCTCGGCGTGAATCTGAAAGGGACATTTCACAGTGCGCGAGCCTGTCGCGAGGCGTTGAACTCGAACGGTGGCGTGATCATCAACATCGCCAGCATTTCCGGCATTAACGCGACGGGCAGTTGTATTCCCTACGCCATCTCGAAGGCCGGCGTGATGACCCTGACGACGGCGCTGGCACGAGTGATGGCGCCGCGCATCCGAGTCAACGCGGTGGCGCCAGGGTTCATCGAAGGCCGCTGGATGCGCGAGGGATTGGCGGAACGATACGCGAAAGCACGAGACGGTTTTGCCGACGCCAGCGCCCTCGGGCGAGTCTGCCAGCCAGAAGACGTGGCCGACGCGATCGTCAGCCTGATCACCGGCTCAGACATGGTTACCGGTCACACGCTGGTCTGCGACGGCGGAGCGCTGCTCGCCGATCCTGCAACCGTGGGGGTTCGCGGATAACCACTAGAACAGCTCGCGGATTGGTTGTCCGTTGTTCTGCACGATGTAGTGCGGCCGCCCTTGGTTGTCGAGATAGGTGGCATCCAGCGGCACGTCCATATAGCGATAAATCGTCGCGGCGATGTCGGCCGGCGTCACCGGGCGATCTTTAATTGTGCCGCCATCGGCTTCGGTTCCACCGATCACCTGGCCGTGTCGCAGCCCGCCCCCAGCCACCGCGATGGACATGACTTCTGGCCAGTGATTTCGACCATCCGTGCTATCTTGTGTTCCGATCTGCGGGGTACGGCCGAATTCACCCATCGCGATCACGAGCGTATCATCCAGCAACCCGCGTTCATCCAGATCACAGACCAGCGTACTGAGGGCCTGATCGAAGCGCGGCAGCAGTCTTCCCATGCCTTTCGAGATTCCGCCGTAGGGAGGAATGTTGTCGCCGTGAGTGTCCCAACTGGCACCGCCTGATTGATTCATCCCAATGGTGACGAAGCTGACCCCGGCTTCGACGAGCCGCCGTGCCAGGAGCGCCTGCTGAGACCAGAGGTGATTTCCATACCGTTCGCGGCTGGCTGCCGGTTCACGCGATAAATCAAACGCCCGTTGTGCGCGACCTCCCAGCACCATCTCCACGGCCTGATTCAGATAGGCGTCCATTGCGAGCATCGACCCCGCTTGATCAACGCCGCTCCGCAAGCGATCCAAGTCGCGCATCAGCGTCCGGCGATCACCCAGTCGATCGGGTGAAAGCTCATTCGGTAGCTGAAAGAGATTGGCCCCGGTCATCTTGCCGGTATCGTTGCCGTCGATGTCATAGATCGGCAGGCTGGTCGCTTGCTCGGCAATGAACGGGTCGAATCGTTTTCCGAGATATCCGCCAAATGCCAGATGCTTTCGCGGCGAAGCCACCGCCGCCACATAAGGTGGCATGGAGGGATGATTGGGGCCATGCATCTTCGCGATCACCGACCCGATGGCCGGATACTTGGCATCCGCCGTGTTGGAACCCGCATGTCCGGTCTGCATCACGCGACTTGGATTGTGACCACTGGTGCGCGCATCGACCGAACGAATCAGCGTGAATTTGTCGAGAATCGCCGCCTGCTTGGGCAGATGCTCACAAATCTGAACCCCGGGGATTTTGGTGGAAATGGCTCCAAACGGACCGCGATTTTGCAGCGGCCGATCGGGTTTGACATCCCAAGTCTCAAATTGACTCGGTCCGCCCGACATCCACGCCAGGATCACGCTCTTGGGCCCTTTGGACCTGCCACCCGTGTCATCCGCGCGAGCGCGGGATCTCAAGAGTTCAGGCAAACTGAGTCCGGCGATGCCTGCCAACCCGGCCTTCAACATGCCGCGACGGCTGCCGCAGGTCACGCCCTCCCGGTCGTCCCCATAGAAATTCGAGAACGCATGCTGCTGGTGCATCACCGAATGTGCGCGAACGTCGGCCATCGAAACTCTCCATCGACGCTACTGTCAGGATGCCCTCTTGTCTCCGAACTCATCATATCAATGAGGCTTGATGATTACAACAGTTTTCTGTCCACCGGTGTCAGCTCGAGAACTGCCAGCGCGACGTCAACCGGTGAGATGTCCGATTTGTGATTCAAGTCGATGGGAGGGCGAGGCTCCTGCCGAGCCGCGGATGTCTATCGAGCGTTGCCAGACTACGCGGTTCGGCAGGAGCCTCACCCTCCCGTGGGCCGGAAATCCTTCACGGCGATGCACGACAGGGCATGATTGGCTGTACAGGATTATTTTCGGCTACGACTGGACTTAGGTTGTACAAATCGCAGAGTTCCGTCAAACTTTGGCTGGACTGACGCCGCTCACTGTCAGGTACGATCAGGAAGCTACGAGAAGGATCAGCGCAATGCCCGCTGGGGAACCGTGGGTTGCCATTCAGCGGAATCCCAAATCCGGCAGCGGCGGGGCACGCCGTGAATTGCTGGACTTGGTCCTGAATCTGCGGCGATTGGGGCTTCGACCGCGCATCTTCACCCGTCGCGAACGCCTTGCTGCCGCGCTGGCGAATCCCGCCCGGCGAAAGTCTCTGCACTGCATCGTTTCCGCCGGTGGCGATGGCACGTTTCGGGACCTAATTAATCGGTATCCCGGCGTCCGTCTGGCGCTGTTTCCGCTCGGCACTGAGAACCTTGTGGCCCGGTTTCTCAAGATTCCAAAACACGGCAGCCAAGTGGCGGAACTCATTGCTGCAAATTATGTTACGCGATTTGATCTGGGGTTGATTGGCGACCACCGTTTCGCAGTGATGGCCAGTGCCGGTTTCGATGCCGACGTCATGCACCGGGCTCACGCTCGCCGAACTGGCCATATCAGCCGTTGGAGTTATCTCCAACCGATTGCAGACTCTTTGCGTAGATATGCATATCCCGAGATTCGTGTGTTTGTGAATGAGACTCAGGTCGCGGCCACCTGTCGACTCGCCGTGCTCGTGAATTTTCCCGCTTATGCCCTGGGATTGAACATGGCAGACGGGGCGACGGGAGACGACGGACTGTTTGACGTGCGGTTGCTGGAGCGGGGAACCGCATTCCAAATGTGGAGGTACTTCTTTAATCTGGTGTGCGGCAGATTGGAACGGCTGCCAGACGTCAAATCGGTCACGGCGAGGCGAGTCCGCTGGGAATCCGACGTGCCAGTCCCGATCCAGGTGGATGGTGATCCGGCCGGTTGGACGCCCGCCGAGTTTTCCATCCTGCCCGGAGCCGTGGAGATTATCGTTCCTCGCCCCTGAGTAACTACAATACAAGCCCGAAGCGTAAGCGAGTGCATTCCTGCAATAATTCGACGATATGCACTCGCTTGCGCTTCGGGCTAGTAATGTTGCCCCATACTTTCACGCTCAATGCGTTCGCTGCAGAAAGTCCGCGTTGTCATGTTGAAACCCGCAAACCCTGTGCAGATTGGTCCTCATCGATGCGGTCGGGGTTTGCCGTTGCTGTTCATTGCCGGGCCGTGTGTTATCGAGTCCGAGCAACTGATCATGGACGTCAGCCGGCGACTGGCGGATATCGCCCAGGAACTCGGCGTTCCGCTCGTTTTCAAATCGAGCTTCGATAAGGCCAACCGGACCAGCATTCACAGTTTTCGCGGACCGGGGCTGACTGCCGGTCTGGAGATTCTCGCCAAAGTTAAAGAACGCACCGGGTTGCCAGTCACCACCGATATCCACGAACCGCAGCAGGCGGAACCCGCCGCTCAGGTCTGCGACATGCTGCAGATCCCCGCGTTTCTGGCCCGCCAAACCGATCTTGTACAAGCCATTGCCGAAGCCGTTGCGAAACATGGGGGTGTCGTGAACGTCAAGAAACCCCAGTTCGTGGCTCCGGAAGACATGCAATTCGCCGTCTCGAAATGCCTGGAATCGGGCAGCGACCGGATCTTGCTGACCGAGCGTGGGTCGACGTTCGGGTATGGCCGACTGGTCAACGACTTTCGCTGCGTCCCGATCATGCAGGCATTTGGTTGCCCGGTGATCTACGACTGCACGCACAGCGTCCAATTGCCGGGCGGCAGCAAGACCGGGGGCCAGCGCGAAATGATCCCGACTCTCGCCCGAGCCGCCGTCGCGGCAGGCTGCGACGGAATCTTCATGGAAACCCACCCCGATCCCGACCAGGCACTGAGTGACGGGCCGAACATGCTGCGGCTGGCAGACGTGCCGCAGTTCATCCGAAGCCTCGTCCGGATACGCCAGGCCGTGACTGACTAAGCCGCAGAACGTACACTAACAATATTCTCGACATGTCCCTGTACTCCAGAATGCATTGATCAAGTTCAACATGATTCGTTTTTTTCAGTATCTCCCCGCACGCAATATCGTCTGTGCCGGTTTGTTGATCAGCCTGTGTCTGTGCGGCTGTAGTGGCAACAGTCAGCCAGTAAAAACATCCGCTCCGGGCGCTGCAGCGGCAGAAAAGGGAGCGGCTGCCGCCAAAACGCAGCAAAAGTCCGTCACTGAGGACCTGCTGAACAGCATCCTCTCCATGCTGAGTCTGGAATCTCTGGGGTTTGCTTCCCAGGAAGACGAAGTGATCGGGTTGATGAATCAGTGGCAACGATTCAGCCAGGGAAATCAGGTCCTGGAAGAAGAAGTCGCGCTCGACGAGGCAACCCTGGAAGCACTGCGGTCACGGTTGTCCGAACGCCAGTTGAAACAGGTGCGACGCTCGACCTTTCAGCGTTCTGACATCGAGCGACTGCGTAATGATCTGCTGTTGAATGCGGTGACCAAGCACGCTGTCGGTCAAGGCAAGACCGACTTGGAACGCGTCGCCAATATCTTTACCTACCTGGTACGAAACACCGAATTGATCGCCAGTCACCCGGACGAATTGCCGCTCACTTCGTATCAGTCGTACCTGCTTGGCAAGAACACTCCTGCGGATCGTGGGTGGTTGTTTGTCGAGCTGCTGCGTCAACTAAAGATCAATGCCGTAATCCTTTCTGGGCCAATGCCCAAAGATATTGAGGAATGGGATCCCAATCAACCGTTTCTGGTCGGGGTGCTGCTCGACAAACACGTTTATCTGTTTGATCCGCGCCTCGGCTTGCCACTCACGATACCAGGGGCCATGGGAACGACGCCGGCCATCGCCACACTGGAGCAAGTGCGTTCCAAACCGGAGATCCTGAAGCAATACACGGTGGCTGAGGATAAGCCCTATCCCATCACGGCCGAGTTGTTGAAGACACCCGGTGTCTTTCTGGTGGGTGACACGGGCTTGTGGTGTTATCGATTCCAGCGTCTGCAGAAGGCATTCACGGGGACTCGCGCGATGGTGATTTCTGAGCCGCTGGTCGATGGCGACGGCCAGCAGGGATTGGTGACGCGGGTCGTCAACTGGCCGGGCCAACCGTGGTCTGCCTCGCAGATTGCCATCTGGACCTATCCGGAGACGCAGCTTTCTGGTCAAGAATCCCTCTCGGCACAACACCAGCAAACGCTGACCAGGATCACTGATGGCTGGAAGATGCCGGTGGTGGGTGAGAAGGCCAAGAAGGGCGATCAGATCATCGAGATTCGGCGCCCGACAAACAAGTTTCTGTTCGCGCGACTCGATCACGCCCAGGGGAAATTGGAAGATGCCGTCAAAGGCTACACCCACGTCAGGCTCGAATTGTCCGTGCGACCGGATGTCAAGGAGGTTACTGAGCGGATGGTTTACGCTTACCTGCTGGCTGCAGAAGATTCCTTGTATTGGACGGGCGTCTGCAAACTGGATCAGGGGGGGAAGGTCGATCGACGCATTGCGACCGACAAGCTGCAGCAGTATTTGAAGGTTTATCCCAAGGGGCGCTGGGTGGACGCCTGCCATATTCTGCTCGCTCAGATGGCAGCCGACGCGGGGAACCCGGCAGCGGCAGTCGCCGAACTCGACAAGGTTGCGGCTGACCATCCACAAGGTCAAGGGTTGGCGTTCTTGAAACAGCGCTGGTCGCAGGCGGCTCCGGTGGCCGAAGCTCCGGCGACGCCCGCCGCTCTTGCGAAATAGCACGCAGGAGAACGCGGCCCGTAAGATGGGCACTCTTGCCCGTCTCCCTCCACTCCGCCCGATTCCAATCACCCGAAGTCAAATGCTGCAATTCTTCGTCAAGCGCTGGTTTCTGATCTCGCTGACTGGCTTGATCCTTCTCGGCCTGGCGCTCGGTGGAACGCTGCCAGCCGTGGTCAAGCCGATCGCCGACGCGATGAACCCGCTGGTGACCACCGCATCCATTTTGTTCCTGATGTCTTTCAGTCTGGAAACCCGCCAACTGCAGGCGGCCCTGCGGACTCCATTGCCGGTATTCTTGGGAGCGATTCTGAATATCGGGCTGGCCCCGTTGCTGGGGATGGCATTGATGGCACCCCAGGGTCTGGTGGATTTTCAATACGGCCTGCTGGTGGCTTCCTGTGTGCCCTGCACAATGGCCGCCGCGTCGGTCTGGACCCGCAAAGCCCACGGCAATGATGCGATTTCACTGCTGGTGACTCTGGTCACGAATTCCGCCAGCATCGCGACGATTCCCTTCTGGCTGGCCCTGGCGACAACCTGGTTCCCCATCTCCGCCGCCGCGGATTCTTCTGTACTGGTCGCCGATGTCGCGTTGCTGGATCTGCGTCAGACAACAATCGAACTGGTGGTTGGGGTGCTGCTGCCGATCATTCTGGGGCAAGTCGCGCGTCAGCCCGTACGGATCGGTGCGTTCGCGCTGCGTCACAAAACCGGGATCAGCGCACTGGCTCAAATCCTGATTCTGGTGATGGTCTGGACGGCTGCCGTGAAAGGGGGCTTCAGGATCTCGCAGACGAAACTGGTAATCAGCCTGTCCAGCGTGCTGCTGGTCTGGGGCAGCGTGATCGTGGTGCATCTGACGACTCTGTATGCGGGATTGTACGTCTGCCGAATCTTGAAGGTCTCGCGAGCCGACCAGATCGCCGTGGCGTTCGCCGGCAGCCAGAAGACGTTGCCGGTCGGCCTGTTGATTTCAGAGACCCTTTCACGTCAGGCCGGACTGAGCTTCGCCGTCTTTCCGATGCTGATGTATCACGCGTCACAGCTCTTTCTTGACACCATCATCGCCGACAAATTTGTTGCGGACGAGCATTCTCAGGCCAGCAAACAGGCAACGGCATGAACCGGCGTGGAATTATTCTGGTGGATCATGGCTCACGGCTGGCCGCGAGCAATCAACTGATCGCAGCGGTGGCGAAAGCCTTTCAACAGCGATTCGCGACCGCGTTCGACATTGTCGAACCGGCCCACATGGAACTCGCCGAGCCATCGATTGCCACGGCCTTCGCGCGCTGCGTGAGTCGTGGAGCAGGTGAAGTCATCGTCCTGCCGTTCTTCCTGGGGCCGGGCAAGCATTGGACGACTGACATCCCCGCGCTGACGGCGGCCGCGGCAACCAACCATCCCGGGGTGTCGTTCCAGGTAGCCCCCACGCTGGGGCTGGACGACCTGATCCTGGATCTTCTTTTCAAGCGGCTGCAGGAATTGCCATAGCAGCCTGTTGAAAAAGGTGTCTGGAACTTTGCCAACCACACGGAATCGAGCGTTTTTTCGACGTTCGGAGAGTTCCAGACACCTTTTTCAACAGGCTGATAGGCCAGTCTGCCCCCCGATGGCGCAGGACGGCAGGCATGGATCCCATAAGTCCCATCCATCCTATGAGTCCCATAAATCCCATCCCCAATAATGGAACCTGTGGGGATGTGAACCACATGTCGCCAACGAAAACAGCCCCTGAGGTGATGAAGGATCACGTCGGGGGCTGTCAGGTTGTTGGCAAACGCAGTCGCACCGTGTCAGGTGAAGACTGCGGCGAATGGTCAGGGCTTTGACTATCTGGGAATGACCCGGCGTTCCGGGTTTCCGCCTTGTCCTGATTGGCCGGTCAGTGCATCGACTGTACCGGGCTCGCAAAGCTCTTCTCGGACGATATTCATGTGACCCGGTGCGTCAATTCCCAGACGCACTGTGTTGGGTCCGATGCGGACGATGGTAATGACGACATCGTTTCCGACCAGAATCCGTTCACCGGGTTTCCGCGAGAGGACCAGCATGGCAAATTCACTCCTTGATGATGGCCAGTTTGGCTGCTGCAGAATCGCTGTTGCTCGTCGACAACTCCCAGATGCCTTACCACGGCAACCAGCGAATCCAGCCCAATGACACCTCCAGCCGACCGGCGCAAGTTCATTGTGATCGTTATGATGACGTTGTCGATTTGATTACACAAGTGGACTTGGCTGGAAAAACCTATTTTTCACATTACGCCGACCAGGGCATGATTATCGCCAGGGTGGTCGCTGTTTTCAAAAGACCAAAAAACGCTGATAAAATCGCTGTTTTTGACGGCGTTTCGAGTGCCTGGAAAATAAGCAGGTCGTCGTGCATTGCCGTGCGGCGAGGTTGCCGAAGAATTAGGCGGCCGGAGCGAGGTGGCTGCAGCGACCGATTGGCGGGTCACGCAGTGACCGCGAATACAAGCTCGAAGCGCAAGCGAGTGCATTTTTTGGCGGACGCAAACGGGATGCGCTCGCTTGCGCTTCGAGCTTGTATTCATCAAACTCTTGTCGGGTTAGCCTGGTGCATCAAGGGGAACTTTTTGCCGGCCGCTTGCCAGTTTCCAAAGCGAGGATCACAATCACGCACAGCTCGCGCTCCTGAGCACCGCAACTGCTCTGAAGTCTCGCGCTGGATTGGCAATCGTCTGTGAGCTGGCAATCTCTTTAATTCCTTCAGTGAGTGGCAGTCATTATGGTGCGGATTGGTTTGATCGGTATCGGCTTCATGGGGATGACCCACTTCGAGGGGACTCGGCAAGTCACCGGCGGGCGAGTGGCCGCCATCGCCACGCGCGATCCGAAGAAGCTGGCGGGGGATTGGAGCAGCATTCAAGGCAACTTTGGACCGCGCGGCGGACAGGTGGACCTTTCGCAGACTAAGAAGTATGCCGACTACCACGATCTGTTGGCGGATCCCGAAATTGATCTGGTCGATATCTGCCTGCCGACCGACCAGCATGAACAGGTCGTGACTGAAGCGCTGGCTGCCGGGAAGCATGTCCTGGTTGAGAAATCGATCGCTCTGGAAGTCGCCGCCGCCGACCGCATGGTGGCTGCCGGCCAGCAAGCGGGCAAACTGCTGATGGTGGCTCACGTGCTGCCGTTCTTCCCCGAGTTTCAATACGCGGCCAACTGCATCCGCAGCGGTCAGTACGGCAAACTGCGGGCGGCTCACTTCCGACGCGTCATCGCCAAGCCCGACTGGTCCGCCGACATGGGGGATCTCGACAAAACGGGAGGCCCGGGGATCGATCTACACATTCACGACACCCATTTCATCGGCCTGGTCTGCGGTGTCCCCAAGGCGGTGCAGTCGCGGGGCATCCTGGAACGCGGGTTCGCTCAGCACCTGACGACCCAATACCTCTATGACGATCCCGAACTGACCGTCAGCTGCTTCAGCGGCGGCATCGCGGCCAAGGGGATGCCGTTCGGTCACGGTTTTGAAATCTATCTCGAGCAAGCCACGTTGCTGTACGACTTTTGCACACTGGGGGGTGAACCCTCATTGAATCGCCCCCTGACCCTGGTTACCCAGGACGGCAAGGCTATCCAGCCCGCGCTGGATGGCGGCACGTCGTGGTGTGCCGCGTTCACCAACGAGATTCAGGCGGCAGTCGACGCCGTGCGGACTGGCAAAGAACCCGCATTGCTCTCGGGGACTCTCGCCCGCGACGCCTTGAAGCTATGCTATATGGAAACGGAGAGTGTCCGAACCGGGCGTCCCGTCAGCGTGTCTTAACACAGACCGGCCCCACCGTCCAAACCCGGCTTCCGCGAGGTGGCCGGGTTTTCATTTTTCATTGACGACGATTCATAGCGCTTACCATGTTGATTGAAAACCTGCCCCTGAAGACCATCGTCCACAAGGGTCTAACCATTGAGGGCTATTCACGCGCCGCGGTCCAGAGTTATTGGCGAGTCCCCGAGCTGAAGATCTGCTTTGATCTCGGGGGCAGCCCGTGGAGCTTCATGGGGACGCAGACCGTCTGCGTCACGCACGCTCATCTGGACCATCTGGCCGCGCTGCCCGCGTATGTCGCTCGGCGCCGCATGATGAAGATGGAGCCGCCGACGATCTATCTGCCGGAAGAAGTCGTGGAAAACGTCCAGCGCCTGCTGCAGGTGTGGCAACGGCTCGATCGCGGACGCATGGTGTGCGACATCAAGGGAGTCAAAGCCGGGGACGAAATCGAGCTCTCGCGCGAGCACATCATGACCGTGTTCGGAACCAAGCACACGGTGCCGTCGGTGGGCTACGTCATCTGGGACCGGCGGAAAAAGCTGAAGCCGGAATTCCAGAAGCTGACCGGCGACGAGATTCGCGACATCCGACTGTCTGGCACCGAGGTCACGCACGAAGTCCGCAAGCCGCTGGTGTGTTATGTGGGCGACTCGTCACCCGATGGCCTGGATGGATACCCGCCCGTGTATGAGGCTCAAATCCTGATCACCGAGCTGACCTTCTTCCGTCCCGAACATCGCAAGGAAAAGATCCACAAATTCGGCCACACGCATCTCGACGACATCATCGAGCGGGCGGAGAAATTTCAGAACGAATTGATCATTCTGGGCCACTTCAGCACGCGCTGTCACGACCAGCAGATGAAGCAGGCGGTCGACCGCCGCATGCCTGCCAACCTGCGCGAACGGGTTGAGTTGTGGATGTAGCCTCAGGTATGCAGCAGAATTTCGTGTTTCGGGTCGATGGGAGGGCGAGGCTCCTGCCGAACCGCGTAGTCTGTCGACACCCGCCAGACTGTTATAAGAGGCGCCATTCGACTCCGTCAACTCATCCCGGAGTCCCGCAGACGTCAGCTACAGTCGATCCAGCGGACTGCGGACACCCGTCGCCCCGAGCTGGCTGACATGAGTGCAAATCATCGTCGTGCTGACATCCGCATGTCCCAACAACTCCTGGATCGTGCGGCTATCCTGA
>CAMAVF010000093.1 GCA_945861445.1 Planctomicrobium piriforme
GGACCCGACATCACAGATCTGGCACTTGGGGAGGGGGAAGGTGTGCGCTGAACCACTTCATCGAAAGGGGGAACACACACCAGGTACCAAGCTGGCGAATTTGCGACCACCGATGAATAATCCAGGCTAGCGCCCAGCGGCTGATGAATAATCCGCCCTAAAACGAAAAAAGAGCCGTCGAACATTGAGTTCGACGGCTCTTTGGTTCTCAGGCAATCTCAATTACTCTCGGCATTCTGCAACTGAATGGCCAGGCCATCCAGGAAGCCCTTGAGCTGTTTGGCTCGGACTGGGTGCTGCAGTTTGCGGACGGCTTTCGCTTCGATCTGGCGGACGCGTTCGCGAGTCACCTTGAATATGCGGCCGACCTCTTCCAGCGTGTAGGTGTATCCGTCGCCCAGGCCGTAACGCAACTTGATGATCTCGCGTTCGCGGTAGGTCAAGGTCTTTAACACATGTTCGATCTTGTCCTTCAGCATCTCTTGCGTCGCCGAATTGACGGGACTTTCGACGTCGTCGTCTTCGATGAAGTCGCCGAAGTAGCTGTCTTCGCTCTCTCCGACCGGCCGATCGAGACTGATCGGGTGCCGTGAGATCTTCATCACGCGGCGGGTCTCTTCGAGACTGACGCCAGCAGCTTCGGCCGTTTCTTCGATCGTGGGCTCGCGGCCGTTTTCCTGCAGCAGTTTCTTGCTGACCTTCCGCAGCTTCGACATCGTTTCGATCATATGCACGGGAATCCGAATCGTGCGGGCTTGATCGGCGATGGCACGAGTGATGGCCTGACGGATCCACCATGTCGCGTAGGTTGAGAATTTGTAGCCGCGGCGGTATTCGTACTTGTCGACCGCCCGCATCAGGCCGGTGTTCCCTTCCTGAATCAGGTCCAGGAAGCTGAGGCCGCGGTTGCGATACTTCTTGGCGATGGAGACCACCAGACGCAGGTTGCCGCCCGACAGTTCCCGCATCGATTGCTCATACGCGGAGAAGCGTGCCTGCACCGACCGCATCCGCTGCTTCAGGGTCTGCGGAGTCTCCAGAGTCATGTTCTGAAGGTCTTCGAGTTCCTTCTGCAGATTGGCGCGTTCGTCCTTCGCCGACTTGATATCCTTGAGGCGCAGCAACTGTGCTTCCAGTTCGCACATGCGTCGCGAAATCTGTTCGAGACGGCGTTGGGCTGGTTGCAGACGTTGCGTACGCAGACTGAGTTCTTCCACCAGCGTCACCATCTTGCGACGGCGGAGCTCCAATTGCTGGGCAGCCTGCTGGCGTTCGGCAGCCGACGCTTTGGGGTCGTGAGCCCGTTGGAAATCCTTCAGGTTCTTCTCGTACAGAACGTCCAGCGTCTTGAGATTATGCGGCATCCGGCCCAGGACCTGGGTCTTCTCCAAACCTTCGGTCATCGACACCTTGATCGTCCGGTCAAACGGCAGGTCGCCGTTTTGAACGCGGGTCAGGACATCAATGGCGGACTTCAACGCGAAATCGGACTCCAGCAATTGCCGGCGGAAACGCTTGCGAGTGACTTCAATCTTCTTCGCGAGCGAGATTTCCTCGACGCGTGTCAGCAGGGGAATCTCGCCCATCTGGGTCAGGTACATGCGGACGGGATCATCGATGCGGCGGGACGAATCTTCGCCCGACGTTTCTTTCATCCGTCCATTCTTGATCGACTTCATGCCCTTCGCGTTTTTGTTACGCCGCTCGGCCGCCAGGCGTTCGGCCAGCTTCTCGTCATTGACGATCTCGAGGCCCAGTTCCTCGATCGACATCAACAGTTGGTCCAGCTTCTCGGGGCTGACGGCCTCGTCGGGCAGGTATTCATTCACCTGGGTAAAGGTCAGGTAGCCCTGTTCTCTGCCCGAGTCGATCAATGTTTTCAGGTTATCATCCAGCCGATGCACAGTCATTCCTCCCCCAGTTGAGACGGCCAGCGATGGCGGGCCTGTCAGTCACTTTGCCAGCTCCGGTCCCCAACCTGCTATCAAGTGGGGAGGCTGGCTCAGCGTCCACAGTTATTGTCCCGCGTCTCGTCGCTCATGTAGTCGTTGTTGCTTGTCTGCGGCCTGTCTGAGCAGCGTCTTGCTGTCGACAGGCTCGTTGATGTTCAAGTTGTCCGGCGTGGCCCCAGGCCCGTCCTGCGTTGAGGGTCGCGTGTCGCGCACTCTTCGCCGCTGTACTGCCAGTAAGGTTCGCTTCGTCAAATCTGGCGTAACGTGTTTTTGTCTCCCCGTTTCGTCCAGCCAGACTGCCAGTGGCTTCAGGTCTGACACTTCCAGTCTTAACAGCACCTGATCAACAGACGGCAGAATCTGCTGGTCTGTGAGCTCCAAACATAGCTCCCACAGTTGCCTGAGGGGGAAGCAGGTGATCTCTTTTGCAGAGATTTCCTGACGTATCGAGTTCACTGTTTCGGGATACAAAAGGACAATCTGCAGCAATTCCGCTTCGATCTGCTCGTCCACGGTTGCTCTTTGCATTAAGCGATGTATCTGGGATGGCGTTGTGGGACTCTGCGGAGTCCCCCCTCCCGAATTCATGTTGGCCCCCCTCTGTACCCGTAGGCGGCGCAACTCGCTTAATCGGTCTCTGACGTTTTTCTCCGGTATTCCTAATCGTTGGAAAAGTTTGCCCAGCAGGATGTCTTCCCGCATCTGCCAGCGACCCGTGGGAGTCGCCCCCAGGTACGTCGGCACCTCACACAACAGCTCCAGCATTTCTTCCAGGACGCGATGGGAACTATCCAGCGAGTCCATGCCGATTCGTTCGATCACCCGCTTCAGTTTGAATTCCCAGGCTTCGGGTGCCTTCGCCACCTGGTGCCGGAACCATTCGGGTCCGCGAGTCAGCATGGCGTCGGCGGGATCTTTGTCTTCGGTCAAGGTCAGGATTCGCAAGTCCAGCTCTTGGGCCAGGAATTGCGGAATCGATTTTTCAGCGGCTTTCAGGCCGGCGTCGTCACCATCAAATACCAGCACGACTTTCCGGGCAAACCGTTTTAAGGTCGTCACATGTTGTTCGGTAAGGGCTGTCCCCAGCGTGGCACAACAGTTGGCGATTCCCGCCTGCTGAGCCATGATGCAATCCATGTACCCTTCCATCACAATCGCCGTATCGGCCTTGGCGATTTCTTCACGCGCAGTGTTCAATCCATAGATCACACGACTCTTGGAAAACAAGACGCCTTCTGGACTATTGATATATTTCCCAGCATTTTGAAATTTCGAGTCCGGTAAAATACGTCCCCCAAAAGCAACCGTTTTCCCTTGCGGGTCGTGAATCGGAATCATCACGCGATCCCTGAAAAAATCAGAAAAGTCCCCCGTTTCTTCGCGTTTTTTGATCAAACCCGCGGCAATCAGTTGCTCTTTTGAAAACTTTGCTTTCGCCTGGTTTTGTAACCAACCCCAAACGTCAGGCGAGTAACCAAATTTGTAACGTCGAATTGTTTCGGGCTGCACGCCACGATCGTGCAAATAGTCCCTCACACGCTGGGCACTGGGCGATGAAATCAGAAATTCGTGATAGGCATTTTCCGTCCAGTTCAGAACCTCATACAACTGTGACTTGCTGACGCCGGTCGATCCCGTCGTTTCCGGGTTCTTATCCAATCCCCGCGGAAGTTCCAGCCGCGCCCGCAGTGCGAGCATCTCCAATGCCTCGCGGAAGGAAACTTTCTCACGCTGCATTACGAATTCAAAACAATCACCTCCCGTGGTGCAGGCCCAGCACTTAAACGTCTGGCGTTCCGGATAGACCCGCATGGAAGGAGAGTGATCGGTATGAAAGAGACACAGGCCGACGAACTCACGCCCGCCGTGCACGGGCTGCAAGGTCACTGATTCACTGACCAAGGCGACCAGATCGGTGTGGCGCCGAACCAGTTCCTTGAAATCCTGCCACTGCGATTGGGACGACATGAAGGGGATGGTTTCCGCTACGAGGGTATTCACTGGCTCGGCCAGGTCGGTCAGCGAGGACGTTCCACAGCTAACACCTCAGCCTGCCAGATCAGCCCTGTCAGCTGATCCTGTTGCGAAAGTCAGGCGAGATCACGTCAGTGCGAGGCTGTCAATGCCGGGCGCGAGTCGGACAAGGCATTTTCTCAATTGAGAGCCGTCCGGAGCGCCGCGATACGCAAACTGGCGATCAAACCTTCGATGTCATCCGCACGCTGAATTGTACCTGCTGGCTACTGATCGTCAAAGAAAAATGAGCTCTGCGAGCATCTTGCTCACCAGCGCAACCTCAAATCCGGCTGCTGGTTGCACTACCTCCGTGGAGCATAATCTCCACGGAATACGATTCCTTCGCCCAGCTTATCTGCACGACAGGTGGTCAATCGACTGTATCAATTGCCGCGACTGTAATCATTTTGCTGGACACTTGGATTTTCGTACTCAAATCCGCAAAGTCAAGGCGCACGCTTGTGCAAGAAAACGCCGGTCGGCGTATCGTGGGATGGGTCTGTGACCTTGTGATTACCCATCGTTGCCCCTCTTACCCCTCTTACCCCTCTGCCCCGCGTACGAGCAGGATCAGCTTGTCGAAGCCGCGCCAGATGGTCAGCCACCCTGGTTCGCGCAATTGAAAGGCAGCCGGACGAGGGGGGCCATCCTACATGTCGTTCGGCCGACGGGAGCAAAGAATTCAGACCTGAAGGACCAATGTTAGCAGGCAGAAGTTGGCTATGCCGCCCGGCGTTCCAGCGACAAGCCCAGATCGGCCACGGGTTGACGTCGCCAGGCCCACCAGGTGCGGGCATTTTGGGATTCAAAGCACTCGCACAACAACAGCATCAATTCCAGGCACATGATATTCGCCCGGTCGACAATATGACGGGCGCTGCGTTGTCCGATGCCTTTGACCAGCAGTTCCAACTGGTCGAGGTGCAGTTGCAAGACTTGCCGGGGGGTGAGATGTGCCAGCGCGAATGTTTGGGCCAGTTTGGAGATTTCCGTTGCAAAGCTGGTGCTGCCAGTCATCACGTAGGTGCGCAGTAATTCCCGATAGATCAACGGCAATTCTGGCGGCAAGATTCCATCCAGGCTGCCGGACGGTTCGGCAGGAGCACTGGCGATTAACTGCCGCTGCTGCCGGATCAGTTCGGCACATTCCTCGCGTTCTCGGTCCACTCGCTGGCGGTCCGCACAATTCTGCCGCTGACTGTGTCGAGCAGTCGCCCGTTGCTGAATCGCGCGATCGATCAACAATAGCAACGTGTTGGATCGCCACAAGGGCGGGCCCACATACAATTCAACTTCGGCTTCGCAGGCGGCTTTCCACAGGGCATCCGTTGGCGACACCGACAGCACCAAAACCGCGTCGGTACTTCCAGCCGCGCGGACTGCCGAGCAGAAACCGATGGCATCGGTGCCCCGTGTCCGTAGTTCTCCCGCAGCGTGTACGACGAGAATGCAATCGAACGCTTCTTCGGCCAGTCGCTCCAACGCCGCCGAGGCGGTGACAAACATCTGCAACCCGGGCAGAGATCGATTCGCGGCACGATACAGTGCGGTGATCTCCGTGGCGGCAGTCTCATCGGCGCCGACCAGGAGCAGCCGTTCTGCATTCGTCCAGTCGGCCGGGTGTACGTGCGACCGCGGAGCAGCCGCGAAGAGACGGTCATTCCCAGGATTGGCCATACGCGCCCAATCGCAGCGTGAAGAAGAAAGGTCAAGGCCCCACGCGGGTTATATACGTCGTTTCGTCGAAATGTGTCAATCCCACGATCTAGCTCAACCGCTGCCGCAGTGCTTCATTTTCCGCCCGCAATCCGGCAGGCAGGCGGTCCCCGAATTGTCTGAAGAATTTCTCCCGCTCATGAACTTCCAGGCGCCATTCGTCGCGGTCGACTTTGAACAATTCCGCCTGTTGTTCCGGGCTCAAACCGAATCCCTCCAGATTCAAGGCTTCGGCGGTCGGCATGTCACCCAGCGGCGTGGTCACTGCGGCCCCGGTTCCCTGGCAGCGTTCGACGATCCACTTCAGCACATGCATGTTGTCGCTGAAGCCGGGCCAGAGATAGCGGCCCTGGGCATCTTTGCGAAACCAGTTGACGTGAAAGATGCGGGGCATCAGGTCTCCGCCCCGTGCTCCCATATCGAGCCAATGCTGCCAGTAATCGCCCATGTGATACCCACAGAAGGGAAGCATGGCCATCGGGTCGTGCCGCAAGACGCCGACCGGGCCCGTGGCGGCGGCGGTCTTTTCGCTGGTCATCGTGGCGCCGAGAAACGTGCCGTGTTGCCAGGAGAATGCTTGATGGACGAGCGGCATCACGGAAGCGCGCCGGCCACCGAAGATGATCGCGCTGATGGGCACTCCTTCCGGGCGTTCCCAATCGGGCGAGATGCAGGGGCATTGGCTGGCGGGCGCGGTGAAGCGGCTGTTCGGGTGTGCGGCGGGGGTGGTGGATCCCGGCTTCCACGAATTGCCCATCCAGTCAATGCATTCCGCAGGGGGTTCTTGCGTCAAACCCTCCCACCAGACTGTGTTATCGGGGCAGAGTGCGACGTTGGTAAAAATGGTATTGGACCGACAGGCTGCCATGGCGTTGGGATTGGTCAGGGGACTCGTCCCCGGAGCGACACCAAAGAAGCCGGCTTCCGGATTGATCGCGTACAACCGCCCGTCCGGTCCGAACCGCAACCAGGCGATATCGTCGCCAATCGTTTCGACCTTCCAGCCGGCGGCCTGATATTCCGGTGGGGGGATCAGCATCGCCAGGTTGGTCTTGCCACACGCGGACGGGAACGCTGCGGTGATATAGGTCTTGCGGCCTTGCGGGTCGGTGATGCCCAGGATCAGCATGTGCTCGGCCATCCAGCCTTCGCGCCGCCCGATGGCACTGGCCAGTCGCAAGGCCAGGCATTTCTTGCCCAGGAGCGCATTGCCCCCATAATTCGAGCCGAAGCTGATAATGCTGTCTTCTTCCGGGAAATGGCAGATGTAGCGTTCCTGAGGATCGAGCAATCCGATGCTGTGCAGACCTTTGACAAAATGCCCCTGCCGAGACAACTCATCCAGGGCGATCTGCCCCATGCGGGTCATGATCCGCATGTTGGCGACGACATACGGGCTGTCGGTCAGTTCCACGCCGACGCGGGTGTGAGGGCTGTTCGGCGGCCCCATCAGATAGGGGACGACATACATGGTCCGTCCGCGCATACAGCCTCGGAACAGACCTCGCAACGTATGCTGGATTTCCTGCGGATTCTTCCAGTTGTTGGTCGGGCCTGCGTCTTCCGGACGCGAGCAGCAGATGTAGGTCTGCCCTTCGGTGCGCGACACATCGTTGATGGCACTACGGGCCAGAAACGAATTGGGATGCCGTTGCGGATCGAGTGGCGTGAACGTGCCATTCTCCACGAGGAGCCGATTGAGGGCGTCACTTTCGGCCGCCGAGCCGTCGCACCACTGAATCCGATCGGGCGAAGTCAATCGCGCGACGTCATCGACCCAATGCTCCAATTCGATCGAACTCATTACGGATTCCTCGGCAGACATACGGACGGTGGAGAGTCGTTGATCACTCCGCAATTGACGACTCTCTTAAGAATGCGGACTGTATTCCAGAGCAATCGACTCCAGCAAGAGTGACTCGCTGACATCCCCTTGAGAAACGAAACTGCCCCGGGAAATCGGCACTCCCCGGGGCAGTGGCTCATGATTGAGAATCACCTATATTACGGATTCGCATTCACTGCATCGGTCCAGATATCGGACCGGAACGGCGATGCAGGCAACCCCGCACCATTCGCCAGATTCGGTTCGGCCAACTGATGCCACCCGAAGCGGACCGCGACTGGGGCGGTAACCCCTGCTGCTGTGACCACGACGGTATCGCCTTCAATCTTGGCGACCGCCGGAACAAATTTCTTATCAGCCCCAGCGATCGACCACCAACTGAGATCCTTACCGTCTCGTGACTTCAAACCGGCACCGTGTTCGAACGAGACCACGATCTTGTTCCCGTCGGCCTTGATCGCCTTGTAGAGGGGACCGGAATACACCAGATCCTTCTTGCCATAGGTGTTGGCCTGAGCCCACAGAGCCAGCCGTCGGCCGACTTCCTGCTTGTTGGGCGGATGAATGTCGTTCACGGTCGTAATGTCGGTCAACACGGCCATGCCGGTATTCTTCACCGACAAGGTGGCGGTCTGAGCTTCCCAGATGCCGGGCAGACTGGTCGGATCGCCGCCGTACTTGTACGGGGCCAGTTGAGCAAACAGGAACGGGAAATCGCGGTTCCCTTCTTGATTCCAAACTTGCCGCCAGCCCTCAATCAGCCCCTTCTTGAACTGGAAGTACTTCATTCCCTGGCCGTTGTTCGATTCCCCCTGATACCACAGGAAGCCGCGAATACCGAAGGGGGCAATCGGATGGATCATCCCGTTGTACAGGCCGGTCCACTGGGAATTGTTGTTCAGCGGATGAGCGGGGATAGCACCGGGAGCTGCAGGAATCGGGTCACCCGCCTTGGCAGACTTTAATGCGGTCGTATAGGTCTTAATGCTGTCGGTATAACTTGCCAGCGCCTGACCAAATGCTGTCAATGAGTCGAGCATCTGATTCTTGTCTTCTTCCAGTTCAGGAATCGCCGCATAGCCCTGCGGCGGAATCCACGGTTGAATCCGAGTTCCACCCCAGGCGGTGGTGATCAGTCCGACCGGAACATTGAGGTCCTTATGGATCTCGCGGCCGAAGAAGTACAAGACGGCCGATGAACCGGCAACCGACTGCGGCGAACATTCGAGCCACTGCGGTCTCTGCTGCCCGGGATAGGGTTGGACGTCGTCAATCGGTGTTCCGGACGGAATGAGCGGAATCACCAAGATGCGGATCTTGGGGTAATTCGCAGCGGCAATTTCTTCTTTCGCATTTTGCGAAGCGGCAACCGACCACTGCATATTCGATTGACCGGATCCGGCCCAGACCTCGCCAATGAGGATATTCGAGATTTTGATCGCGTTCTTTCCCGCAACAATCATTTCATGCGGGCCGCCGGCCGTTTTCTGAGCAGGCAACGTGACTTTCCACTTACCGGCCGCGTCAGCCTTGGCTGTGGCCATGCTTTCGCCCAGGGTCACGGTGACCGTCTCACCCGCATCAGCCCATCCCCAGATCGGCAGCGGAATGTCCTTCTGCAGGACCATATTGTTACTGATTACCGCCGGCAACCGCACATTTGCCTGAGCGGTTGAAACTCCCATCAGCACGGCCAATACGACCACCCACTGACGCCATCGCGCAATCATCATGCTGGTAACTCCTGGTGCCATCTTGTCGTCCGCGATGCCCGCTGCATCGCACGCCGGGATTCTATCCCACGTGGTGTCGAGTCACCAGCGAGAGGAGAGTCGGGAAATGTCTAATGTCTATTGTCTAATGACGAATGTCTAAAAAGAGGGAGAAGATGCAATTCACGGGTGTATTGTCGCCTGCCCTTACTACTCCAGTTGGACATCCCCCTCGTAAGTCCTGTAGATCCACGCTCTCCGTCTCCTTTTAGACATTCGTCATTAGACATTAGTCATTTCATCCCTCCTCATTTGCACGTCCGCTGGGATTCTGCACAATAGCACGCAACCGCCGTTTCCCTCCCCGAGCACTCTCTGGCCCTGCGTAGACATGCCTTCTCGTGTGACTGTCTCGACTGGCGCCCGTTTGCATTTTGGATTGCTGGCGCACGCGCCGCAGGCCAAGCGGCAGTTTGGCGGCGTCGGATTGATGGTCGAAAGTCCCGGATTCGACCTGACGGCTGAAGTCTGCGACAATGGGCCTGGGGCCGATATCTACTCGGGCCCGGAGGTCTGGCGAGATCGGGTACTCGACGTCGTACAGCGTTGTCGAGGGCTGGCGGCTTTCATCGTTCCGCCGTATCAATGGAGTCTGTCTGGCACGATCGATCATCATGTCGGACTGGGGTCTGGGACCCAGTTGGCATTGGCTGTCGCTCACGCGTACTCCATATTGCAAGGAGCAGTCGGCCTCGATTCGACAGAGCTGGCTCGGCGCGCGGGACGCGGATTGCGTTCGGCACTGGGAATTCACGGATTTCTGGAGGGCGGATTACTGGTCGAAGGGGGAAAACGGTCGACCGAGCACGTCGCCCCCGCCGTCGCGCGAGTGGCCTGGCCGGAAGACTGGAAGTTACTGCTGATCCGGCCCCGCAATGTTCGTGGGTTGTGCGGCGCGGCGGAAATCGAGGCCTTCGCCAAACTGGAACCGATGTCGGAAGCGGTCTCGGCGAAACTTTGCCAGTTGACGTTGCTCGAACTGTTGCCGGCCGTATTGGAACACGACTTCGATGCGGGCAGTGAGGCGGTGTTCCAGTTTGGCCGGCTGGTCGGCGAATACTTTGCACCGGCCCAGGGAGGAACGTATTTCACGCCGCAGATCAGGTCGCTCGTCGCATATTTGCGAGACCAGGGGATCCGCGGCGTCGGGCAGTCCTCGTGGGGACCAACGGCGTTCGTCATGTGCCCTGACAATCGGTCCGCACAGCAACTGCGGAGTGATTTGTCCGGTAAAGAATGGAGCGATTGCGAGATTCTCTGTACGTCGGCCAAGAATGAGGGGGCGAAAGTGGATGTCTCAGCATAGAATTAGATCATGACCGCACCCTACCAGACCATCGTGCAAGACCTACGTCAGGCGTTCCCGCAGCCGGTGTCGGACCGTGTCCATGATGCGTATTTCGTGTTCTCGTTCTTGCGTGCGCTGGATCAAGTCGATGCGCTCAAGTCGGTCACTCCATTGCTGGGCCGGCCGGAAACCTTGGACTACGCTGCGGCTCGAAACTGTCGCATGGAGGATGGCACGCTGCCGCTGGAAACCGTGACAGCCGAACTGGTCGATCACTTGTCCGGCATGTTTATCTTCGGGCACCCGCGAGCCCAGATTAACGTCGTTCCAGCCCCTACGATTGCCAGTATTATCGGTGGGCTGCTGCCGTCCATCTACAATCCCAATCTGGTGAGTGAGGAATCCTCGCGCAAGGTCGGCGTGGCGGAGGTCGAGGTTATTGCGATGACCTCGGCGCTGCTGGGCTATGATCCGCAGCAGTCGGGAGGCGTGTTTACGTTCGGCGGGACCGGCACGACTTTGTACGGCGTCAAGCTGGGACTGGAAAAGGCGTGTCCCGATTCGTTCAGCAAGGGGGTGCGTGAGCCGGCGTTCATTCTCTGCTCGGAACGAGCCCACTATGCAGCTCTCAGTGTCGCGAGTTGGCTGGGGATTGGCACCGACCAGGTGATTCAGATTCCGACCACTGCTGACAATGAGATGCGACCGTGTCTGCTGGAGTCACACGCCCGGCAGATTCTGAAAGACGGCGGCAAGATCGCCGCGATCATTGCCACGATGGGAACCACCGACGCGTTTGGCCTGGATGACTTGCAGGCGATTCGAGATGTTCGAGACCGCTTGGTCGACGAATTCCACCTCGATTACATCCCGCACATCCATGCCGATGCGGTCATTGGCTGGGCGTGGGGTGTCTTCAACGACTACGATTTCCAGGCGAATTCGTTGGGGTTTCGCCATCGGACCGTCAGGGCTCTGGCAGGCACCAGACGGCATATCCAGCACCTAGGCCTGGCGGATTCGATCGGCATCGATTTCCATAAGACCGGATTCACGCCGTATGTTTCCAGCCTGTTGCTCGTCAAGAATGTTCATGATTTGCGGTTGATCTCGCGCGGTCAGGATACGACTCCGTATCTGTTTCAATCAGGAACCTATCATCCCGGCAAATACACGCTGGAGACAACCCGCAGCGGCTGTGGCCCCATGGCAGCACTCGCCAACTTGCGGCTGTTTGGGAAAGACGGGTTGCGATCGCTACTCGGGCATCTTGTGTCAATGGCCGAAGTGTTGCGGGAACAACTGGAAGGACACGCATCGACCACCGTGTTGAACGGCGGCAATTTCGGTCCAGTGACGCTCTTCCGTGTGTATCCCGATGGGGTCGATACCTTCACCGTTCCCAAGCGAGAGCGTGAAGATCCCAGCTTCCGCGACCAGTTGCGGGCGAACAACGACTACAACCGCCAGATCTTCGACCTCATTCAAGCGGATGCCCTGCAAGGCAAGGGAGTCGTGATCTCCATGACCGATTGCTATCGCGAGTCAGACTATGGCGAGCCGATCGTGGCCCTCAAGTCATATATCTTAAGTCCTTTTTCGGAAGAGAGATACGTCTCTGCAGTCTTAGATTCCATCTGGCAGGCCCGAGCCCGCATCGCCGCCGGCAAGAGTCCAGCTTGACCCAGACTGGCGTTCTCAGGGAAACTACACGGGAAGGAACACGTAGCGGAATCTCGTAAGAGTTCCGCCGATTGCCAACCGACATTGTAAATCTTTGAACATCGCAACCTGTGGGACACGCGTCAGAATTCTCACGAATTCTGCTACATCAAATGAATACTGTTGTCACCTGTCCGCCCGCCTGAGTACCTCCCTACATGTCGTTGTACCGTTTCATCCGCACCGTCCGGTTGGGTTTGAAGAGCTTGATGCTCCACAAGCTCCGTTCCGGGCTCACGATGCTGGGGATCGTGTTCGGCGTGTACTCGGTCATCGCCATGCTGGCGATTGGCGAAGGGGCCAGCAAGCAGGCTCAGGAGCAAGTCGTCGCGCTGGGTGCGACCAACATCATCGTCCGCTCGGTGAAGCCGGTCGAAGAAGCCGCTTCGAACTCTGGCTCGTTCGGATCGATGCCCCGCTACGGTCTGTTGCGAGCTGACTACGAGCGTTTGAAGCGAACTCTCCCCACCCTGGAGAGTGCGATCCCAATTCGCGAACTCAACAAGGAAGCACGCTTTCAACATCGCGCGATGAATGTGCGGCTGGTGGGTTGTACGGCGGAATACATCGACATCAATCACTTAAAACTGGTTCAAGGACGATTCATCTCGGACCGCGATCAGGAGACGCTGACGAATTCTGTCGTGCTGGCAGCAGAAGTGGCCAGCACACTGTTCCCGTTCGAAAACCCCGTCGGCCACAGCGTGCAGATTGGCGGAGTGTATTACAACATTGTCGGGATTACCGGAGAACGATCGGCATCGGCCGCGATCGGTGGCAGCCTGTCGGGGCAGGATTTCAATAAAGATATCTACGCACCGATTAGTACACTGCGAGTCCGCCTGGGAGATCAGGACTTCAGCTTCCGCGCGGGGACCATGACTTCGGAGCAAGTGGAGCTGAATCAGATCACGTTCAAGATTCGTGACCGGGAGACAATTCTAGCCACCGCCGACATCATTCGCGACACCTTGGCGCGCTACCACGGCACGAAGAAGGATTACTCGGTGGTCGTACCGCTGGAGCTGTTAAAGCAAGCCGACCAGTTGCGTCAGATTTTCAATATCGTGCTGGGATCGATTGCCGCCATCAGCCTGGTTGTTGGGGGTATCGGCATCATGAATATCATGCTGGCGACGGTGACCGAACGGACCCGCGAGATCGGGATTCGGCGGGCTCTCGGAGCCCGCCAGATTGATATTACACAGCAGTTCCTGACCGAAACCATCGTGCTTGCAGGGACGGGCGGGCTACTGGGAGTGTTGCTGGGATTGACGACGCCGATTGCCTTCCAGGCCATTCGCTATATCGCACTGAACTGGATTCTGGACGGCAACAACGGCTCATCAGACCTGTTCGGCATCTTCAAGGACATGCAGCCGCAAATCGCCTTCTGGAGTTTGCCGTTGGCGTTTGGCATTTCGGTCGGCGTAGGGATTATCTTCGGGCTGTATCCCGCCCGCGCGGCAGCGCGACTAGACCCGATTGAAGCCCTGCGGCATGAATAGTCGCATGATTCAATCCCATTAGTCCCATGTGTCTCATAAGTCCCATCCGTCCCATCGCATTTCAATGGGAATGATGGGAAGCATGGGAATTATGATCGTTGCGACCTGCAATCTACGCCAGCAATTTCTGAAACACTTTCCCATGCACGTCGGTCAGGCGGAAGTCGCGGCCCTGGAACCGGTAGGTCAACTTAAGATGATCTATCCCCAACAGATGCAACAGCGTCGCGTGCAGATCGTGGATGTGCAGGCGGTCGACCGTGGTGTTGTAGCCAATCTCGTCGGTCTCGCCGATCGTCTGGCCGGTTTTGATTCCGCCGCCGGTAAACCACATCGTGAAGGCCTCGATATGGTGATCGCGACCCACCAAATCTCGGGCTTCTCCCTGGGGTGTGCGGCCAAACTCGCCCCCCCACATGACGATCGTGTCTTCCAGCAGGCCACGTCGTTTGAGGTCCTGGACGAGCGCCGCACACGCCCGATCGGTCTCGGCGCAGCGTTCATCCAGTGACTTGCCCAACTCCGTGCCGGGGGTGCCGTGATGATCCCAGTCGGTGTGATACAACTGCACGAATCGCACGCCCTTCTCGATCAGGCGACGAGCCAGCAGGCAATTGTTCGCGAATGACGGCTTGCCCGCTTCGACACCGTACAGCTCCAGCGTCTCTTTCGTCTCACCGCTGATGTCCATCAATTCGGGAGCACTCGACTGCATCCTGTAGGCCATCTCATAGGCTGCAATGCGCGTCGCAATTTCGGGATCTCCCATCGCATCCAGCCGCAGTTGATTCAAGTCGTTCACGGCCGACACAAACTGCCGTTGACGCGTCGCATCAATCCCCTGGGGACTGTTCAAATTGAGAATCGGTTCGGCACCACTGCGGAAGGGAACTCCCTGATAGGAAGTCGGCAGGAAGCCGCTGCCCCACAATGCCGAGCCACCACGCGGGCCGCGCGGGCCCGATTGCAGGACGACGAAGCCGGGCAGATCTTCCGCCTGACTGCCGATGCCATACGTGAGCCACGATCCAAAACTGGGGCGGCCGGAGAATTGCGGTGAACCCGTGTTGGCGAACAGCTTGGCGGGACCATGATTGAAGACGTCCGTCGCCATCGACTTCACGATGCACAAGTCGTCCGCCACCTTGTGCAGATGAGGCAGAAGTTCGCTCATCTCGGCCCCGGCCTGACCCTGTTTGGAAAACTTGCGTTTCGTCCCCAGCAGCTTGGCATCCTTCTTGATAAACGCAAATCGCTTGTTGGCGACGTACGATTCCGGAATGACCTGGCCGTTGAGCTCCTGCAGCTTCGGTTTGAAGTCGAACAGGTCCAACTGGCTGGGACCACCCGCCATGAACAAGTAGATCACCCGCTTGGCCTTGGCGGGGAAGTGTGTGGTCTTCAAGGCGGCCTGATTGGCGTTGGGGGTCGCAGCCTGGACGTTCGCCCCATTGTTCATCAGTGAGGCCAATGCCACGGAGCCCAACCCCACTTGGCACTGTTGAAAAAAGTGCCGCCGGGTCGTCGCCTGGAGGGCCTGGTCCTGAGCTGACATCCGAGCGTGTTGTTCGTGTGGCATTTTACTCACTCTGTCCGCTGTAGGATGGGCACTCTTGCCCGTCCAAATTTTTCCTTGTGGACCTCACCAATCCAGAGGTCCGCGTTGTCAAATTCAGCTTGCGACTTCTTCCGACAAATCCAAGTCCAGGGAGACGGGCTGGAGTGCCCATCCTACGGATTCAACGGCGCGCGCCCTATTCCCGCGTAATAAATTCATCCAGATTAATCAGCACTCGCGCCACCGCAGTCCAGGCCGCGGCTTCAGTCGGCGTAATCGAACTCGGCAGATTCGGGGGAGCAATCTTCTGTGCCGACTCTGTCGTGAAGGCGGCCCGCTGCTCTTCCAGCATTTTCAAGAGTCGTTGCAATTCCGAGGCCGACGGGTCCCGGCCGAAACACCAGCGGAAGGCGGCGCTGACTCGCGCGGTATCGTCCCCCTGGACTTCCAGCAGAACGCGGCGGGCCAGGCCCTGGGCAAACTCCACGAATGTTTGATCGTTGGCGAGAGTCAGTGACTGCAGCGGCGTGTTTGATCGGGTGCGCCGCGTGCAGGCCACGTTGGCGTCCGGGAAGTCAAACACCGTCATCGCGGGATAAGGACTCGAACGCCAGAGATACGTGTACATCCCGCGGCGATACCGATCGTTGCCCGTCGCGGGCACCCACGGCTTCTTGTCCTGAGTGAAATCAAATACGCCAGCCGGCTGAGGCGGATAGACACTCGGACCACCCACCACGGGGGCCAGCAAGCCACTCGCCGCCAGGGCCACGTCGCGGATCAGTTCGGCGTCCAATCGCAGCCGCGACTGGCGGCCGTAGAGCTTGTTGAGCGGATCCATTTCGGCCAAGTCGGTCCGGAATTTGGATGATTGTCGATAAGTCGCCGACAGGACGATCGTGCGTTGAATGGCCTTCAAATTCCAACCATTGGCCACAAACTCCGCAGCCAGCCAGTCCAGCAGTTCCGGATGAGTGGGCGGCGACCCTTGCAGTCCAAAGTCGTTCTCGGTCTCGACGAGTCCCCGTCCGAAAAACTTCAGCCACAACCGATTGACCGTCACCCGCGGCGTCAGCGGATTCTGCGGTGTGACCAGCCAGCGGGCCAGGTCGAGTCGAGTTGGCTGTTGAACCTCAGTCGGAATCGCCGGGAGGACCGCCGGAACTGCGGGGGTGACCTTGATGCCATGCCGCAGAAAGTCGCCGCGGATGTGAATGTGAGTCTCGCGCGGCTTCTCCCGTTCCGACATGACGAGGGTCGTCACGAAGACTGGTTCCTTGGCCTGCAAATCCGCGATCTGTTGCAGCGTGGGGAATTTTTGGCGGACAAACTCGAGTGCCCTGAAGTGATTCACCAGCGCCTTCGTGTTCTCTGGCGTGCGCATCGACAGTGCCAGATTGAGCGTGTTCATGACTGGAATCGGCAGCATGTTTCGCTGCTCGACGGTCAACGACATCGCCCACTTGTCCAACTCCGCATCGAACTCCGGTTTTTGTTTTTCGAATTCCGCTTCGAGTTCTTTCACTTTGTTACGCAACTCCTCGCGAACCGCAAGGCTGCCCGCTGCGAGTTGTTCGGGCGTGGGGACTTCGAGCTTGGGCTCGTCAGCGTTATTCAAGAAGGCAAAAAGTTGGTAGAACTCACGCTGCGAGACCGGATCGTACTTGTGATCATGGCACTGAGCACAGCCGATGGTCAGTCCCAGAAAGACCGATCCGGTCGTGCTGACACGATCGACAACCGATTCCACCCGGAATTGCTCGGGGTCAGTGCCCCCTTCTTCATTGAACAGCGTATTGCGATGAAAACCGGTGGCGATCTTCTGATCGGGCGTCGCATTGGGCAGCATGTCGCCCGCCATTTGCTCGATCGTGAACTGATCGAAAGGCATGTTCTGATTGAACGCCTCAATGACCCAGTTGCGATACTTCCAGATCAGTCGAGGTTGATCGCGGGTGAAGCCGTTGGAATCCGCATAGCGGGCCAGATCCAACCATTGTCGCGCCATGCGTTCGCCATAGTGTGGCGAGGACAGCAACTGATCCACCAATCGCTCATACGCGTCGGGCGCCGGGTCGGCGACGAAAGCTTGAACTTGAGCGGGGCTGGGCGGCAGTCCCAGCAAATCCAGCGACAACCGTCGAATCAGCGTGACACGATCGGCTTCCGATGACGGAGTCAGACCTTCCGCTTCCAGACGAGCCAGCACAAACGCGTCGATTTCATGGCGACCCCAGTCGCTGCGTTGGACTTTGGGCAGCGGGTGCCGCTGCACGGGTTGAAACGACCAATGATTGCGATTCTTGATCTCGGCAGGAGCGGGAGGCAGGTCGCCTTCCGGGGCCTTGGCACCCTGTTCGATCCACCGCTTGATCAGACTGACTTCCGCATCCGTCAGTCGCGGATCCTTCGGCGGCATCCGGGTGGCCCCATTGGTCCCCAGAATGGCATGCATCAGAAAACTCTCGTCGGGCTTGCCGGGGACGATCGCTTCACCGGTGTCGCCACCCTGAATCAGACTCTTGGCAGAATCGAGTCGATAGCCAGACTTCTGCGTTTCGGCACCGTGACAACTGGTACAACGCTGAGCCAGCAGGGGCTTGATTTCCGTGAGATAATCCACCGGTTTCGCCGCTTCTTCGCCGAGGAGCAATTTGTTGTGACTCAATGCCAGCAGGCAGCAGGCGACAACGAGCAGTCGCGGACCATTCATCATACTTCACAACTCCAAACGAGCGGGTCTGGATGACCTCACGAACCGACCGCAGCACCGCCGGGAATATCGCTGGGCAGCGCGCGAAAACGCATCAAATAATTTTAACCTGTTCGAGGATCGCGCAACAAGCTGGATCGGTGAATTCCGTTGGAAGTAAACGCAGAGAAGCGGCTACGGTGTTTCATTGAACTCCTACTTAAATGCCCTGACAAAACCCAGTTCGGGGCATTTGCAGACTGCGACGAATGAATCAGACACAATGCGATCGGGATTGCTGTCTGGAACGGATTCAGAAGAGTTTTTGCCACGGATGAACGCCGATGAAACACGGATTGGATCATCGTTTGCCGAGTCTTCTAAGAGGATCGTGGCGATGACCAAATACCGTTTCAATTACTCTGAATGGATGACTTTCCTCTGCATTTATCCGTGTTCAATCCGTGTTCATCCGTGGCTAAAACTCTTCTTGAAATTGACGCCACAGTTTCTGTTGGGCTTCTACGCTAGTCCGCCCATTGCGGCGGTCGCTTGGCGAGGAACGCCTGGATTCCCTCTTTCGCATCCGGGGCTGCCAGGTTTTCGACCATGCACTGTTGCGCAAAAGCGTAAGCCGCAGAACGCTCCATCGGCAATTGAGCGTAGAACGCCTGCTTCCCGAGTCGCAGTGTATGCCCACTGCTGGCGGCAATCTTATCGGCCAGCAGGTATGTTTCGAATTCCAATTGTTCGGGGGCGACGACGTGATTGACCAGGCCGACCTGTTCGGCTTCTTGTGCGGAAATGGGATTGCCCGTGAACAGCATCTCCAACGACTTCTTGGTCGGGACGGCTCGGCACAGGGCGACTGACGGGGTTGTGCAGAAGAGACCGATTTTGACTCCCGGGGTGGCAAAGTAGGCCGTTTCGGAGGCCATGACCAGATCGCAGGTGGCGGCCAGCTGGCAGCCGGCTGCCGTGGCCAATCCCTGGATCATGCCAATCACCGGTTGGGGCAGTTTCCTGACCGCCTCCATTACTTCGGTACAAAGCGAGAAGATTGCCGCAGCGGTAGATTCGTCAGCGGCGGCCAACTCTTTCAAATCGTGACCTGAGCTAAAGACGGTGCCGACGGCCCGCAGCACGACCACTTTTACCTGACGATCTTCGCTGATCCGCGCGAACGTCGACCGCAAATTTTCCAGCATCGTGCGCGACAACGCATTGCGCTTCTCCGGATGATTCAGTGTGACCACGCCAACCCGCTGACGGACCTCAAACAGCACCACAGGGTTCTCCATCACGACCTCCACCTGAAAACAATCGTTGATTTTCGGCGCTGCAAGTCTCCGACAACCTGAATACGGCCGCTCGTTGCGCCCGTACGCCTCACGGAGGGTCGCGGTTCTGGCCTGAGACCCGACGGACTACTTACGCTCAATGTGTGAGTGGCCCCAGTCGACGGCTCAACTTGGTGGTTGTTTCACGCAGCGCGAATCACGCCATACACAATTGTAGCAAGATCTTGTCGCCAATTACTGCTGTAGCCACGCTCGGCAGCGCGTGGGTCGAAATTCCAGCCAACAGAATTGAGTTGCTCCAGGCGAGCCCGGCGGCGTCAGCCCCGGGATTCCAACCGTGGGATAGGCTTCCAGCCCGTCATGCAGTTATACTTCACGCGGTGAGGAATGAGGCCGGGTTGAAGTGTTGGAAGTTGTGGGTCATGAGGGTGGCGAGTTGGGGGCGGTGTTTTGTGGGGATGTTGTCGAGGCAGCCATCGATGGCGTGGCGGAATTCGGTGAAGTTGTCGTAGT
>CAMAVF010000094.1 GCA_945861445.1 Planctomicrobium piriforme
GGCTGGCCGAATGTGCCCCGCGAGGGCGAACCGTTCATGGATCGCCGCGACTATCCCGCCATCGGAGCGGTCCTGAACCAGTTGCGAGGCACCCGGAACGGACTGCCGGCCTCGGTGCAGTTGCCGATGTGGATCACTCAGGACGGTCCGGGACGGGAATGGGCGGGCCAGCATGCCGGCTTTCTGAGTCGCAAGTACGATCCGTACGTCATGGACTACGGGTATCTGAAGTCGAACATGGACTTCAACAAGGCCCCGGCCAGCGGCGAGGCCAGCCTGCCGGGCATGCTGCCCACGGGATTCACACTGCGCGACGATTTGCAGGGGGGCCGGCTGGCGAAGCGGTTGGATTTGCAGCAGTCATTGGGCCGTCTGCAGATTGGAGAGGGGACATCCCTCGCCCGTGACTGGACCAAGCACCAAACTCAGGCTTTGGATGTGCTCGGCGCGAAATCGACCTGGAGGGCATTCTCCATCGACGATGAATCTCCCGCGTTGCGGGCGCGATACGGCGATGATCGGTTGGGCCGCAGTTGCCTGGTCGCCAGGCGACTGGTTGGGGCGGGGGTCTCGCTGGTCACCGTTATCTTTGGCGGCTGGGATACGCATTCCTCTCATCTGGAACACACCCGCGACCTGTTGCTGCCGCCTCTGAACCGTTCATTTGCCGCATTGCTCGACGACCTGTCTGATCGCAGGATGCTCGATTCGACGCTGGTCGCGTGGACGGGCGAGTTTGGCCGCACTCCGGTGATCAACGGCAACAGCCCTCCCGGCCGCGACCACTGGGCCAGTGTTTACAGCACGGTGCTGGCAGGTGGTGGTGTGCGGGGGGGCCAGGTCTATGGCAAGAGCGACAAGCTGGCCGCCGAACCGATCGACAACCCGGTCCCGGTCGCCGACTTCGTGGCGACGATCTACCACGCCCTGAGCTACGACGCGGACACCACGGTGGTCGATCCGTTCGACCGCCCCCATCACATCGTCGCCGGCCGGCCCTTGCTGAATTTGTTTTGACGGACGCTCTCCCAGTGAAATACAAGCCCGAAGCGCAAGTCATGAAGTTGCGCTATTTTTTTACGTGATTTCTCAGGAGATTTTGATTTTTACGGTCACAACGGGCACCTGAAGTTTATGCTTTGGCCCCGTACCCTTCAAAAATCTCTGGAAATTCGATAGTGATCTGTAAAAAAATAGCGCAACTTCAAAAAGCGCAAGCGAGTGCATCGCATTTCAAGAGACGACGTCACATGTTGTTTCTATCAAGGCGGAAGCCGTGGGACTCGAACCCACAACGGTGTGACCCGCACCTGTTTTCGAGACAGGCTCCTCATCCAGCCGGATGACTTCCAATCATTCAAACTGCGGTGGCAGGAATCGAACCTGCATTCGTCTCCTTAACAGGGAGCCGCCTTACCGTTGGGCCACACCGCAATTCACAGGAGTCAGCGTGGCCGGATTTGAACCGACGATCTCGTGCGCCCGAGGCACGCGGATTTCCAGACTTTCCCACAGGCTGATGTTCGTTCGCGGTTGATCGCGAACGAGATTGCACCCAGCGGGAGTCGAACCCGCACATCCGCCCTGGCGAGACGGTACGCTGCCGCTACGTCATAGGTGCATTCTTTCCTGGTCGAATTGTCAAAGATCACTCTCAAGAGCACCGGGTGGGACTCGAACCCACGTTGCCGCATTACGGGTGCGGTATCTTGGCCGCTAAACGACCGGTGCGTGATGCTTCTAATGGGACCAGACGGACTTGAACCGTCACTTGCTCGGGTAAGAACCGAGTGTGCTGCCGCTAACACCTTGATCCCAAATCAATCTCTTCGCAGTTGGCCTGGACGGAGTCGAACCGTCGTCGTGCCCTTATAAGGAGCCTGCTCTGACCGTTGAGCTACAGGCCCAGTAATCAATGGGGCCGGAGGGACTTGAACCCTCACCGGCGAGGTAATAGTTCGCTGTGCTGCCGTTACACCACGACCCCGTATTCGGGCGTGGCTACGTTTGTTTGACAGGACTTGTGCCATGACTCTCTCCTTGCTCAATCGCTCGGGGTGGAGTTGAACCACCGCTGTCGCCATATCAGAACGAAGTGCTTCCGTTACACCACCAAGCGCAATCGGGAAGCAACTGAGCGGACCAGACGGGCGTCTGGTCCGCGAAGGCGGTAGTCTTCCCCGTGGTCCCAGGCCACGTGGGGTGCCGCTCCCCTATATCCCGTTTCTCAGTCAGAGCGATTGGATTTGAACCAACGTTCTCCTGGCTCCCAGCCAGGCGCGATGCCAGACTTCGCTACGCTCTGCCGTCACCAAATGACCCGTGTGGGATTCGAACCCTACCTGGCCAGCTTGAAAGGCTGGCAACCTCATCAGAAGTCGAACGGGCCATGTCTGTGTGCGAAAAATCTCCGTGGTCCGGGACCGCCAGGAACGATTGTGGAGGTGGGCTGGAAGGCGCTCGAATCCTTCTCTCCTGGTCTTCAGCCAGGCGCTAAACCGTCTCAGCTACCAGCCCATCAGAGATTTGCATTTCCGCCCGAAGCAGAAATAGAGAAAGCCCAGTGTCCTTTGCGTGACACCGGGCTGTTTGAAAGCTTGCGGATGGCTTTAAGGCCGATGTCAAGTGCGCAGGGGATACGGGGATTCTCCGCTACGCAAACCTGTACTCCCTGGATTACCGACAATTTGATGTCGCAGTTGGGTACACACGGGTTGCGCTGCGGGCAGGTTCGCCTGTTTGGCAAACCAACCCGTACCGCTCTGATCGCTATCGAGCATCAGCCTTGAAAAGATCATGATCCGCAAGACCCGTAAAGTTGGTTCTAACTGAAATGGGTGTTCGGCAATTCTGAACGCCAGCGCCGCTACAGAATAGATGCGCGAGCGAGCGCAAATGTTCGCAGAGATTTTGACGGTTGGCTACTTTTTTAAGGAATGGTCTTGTCTCCACTGCAATGGAAACTTTATTCAGATTCGAGGATAACTTCCGAATCCACCATCTCCAGCCGCCCTGTTGAGAGACCCATGAAGCCCCTACCACCGCTCAATCGCCGACGTTTTCTAGCAGCCGCAGCAGCGTCTGCCGCATTTGGTGGATTGCTGAACTCAGAAAGCACCAAGCTGAGGGCCACGCCCCCGAACACGATGGGTGAAACCGATCACTTTTGGTATCGCCTCGCGCCAGAGGGGCCTTACGTCGATTCGCAACGCGACCACAGGGCGTTTGGATTCGGACAGGGAAAGGTCTTTCTTTCAGAAGACAATTGCCGGACATGGGCTCACAGCGCGGCGTTTCCCGACGCAGAAAACATCACCTTTAGTTGCCTCTTGAAAAATGGGAACATTCACTTTGCCACACGCGAGAAACTTTTCCTGAGCACCGACAACCTCAAGACACTCCGACCGATCACAGTCAAGGATCGCGGTGGTCGCGATTACCTGCCGCACACTCCCGTCAATCCCGATCAACCCGGCTGGTATTTCCATCCGCTCGACGGCGAGCACACTTGGGACGTGAATGGCACAGAGATGCTGGTGTGGGGAAACTACTGCAACGTGGCAGGCGGGCCGGTCCCAGTCAATATCTACTACTCAACGGACAGCGGACAGACGGTGAAGATTGCTTATTCCTTCGGGCGGAATCCGCACTTTCAACAGAAGGGAGCCGCACCGGGCACAATGCTCGGTGATGCGACAAACCCGCTCCTCGCCCGTCACATCCACGGCTTGGCATACAATCCCGTTGAGAATGCGTTTTACACCTGCACGGGTGACATCAACCGCGGCAATGGCAACGAATGTCACTGGCTGCGCGGCACCTACGACGCCAAAGCCGATACCTGGGACTGGATGGTGCTGGTCTCAGTGAACTCCGACTCGCGGTTCAATTCCGGCGGCATCAACATCGTCGACGGTCGGCTCTATTGGGTTGCCGACGCGAATGGTCCCAAGGTGGGTTCCAAACATGATCGGGGAGTTTTCACCTGTGCTTCAGAGGACATCACCAAAAAAGCCGCACACAAGCTGCTGTTCAATCTGGAATTCGAGTCCGCGAACATGATTATTCAAGACGGCGTGATACTGGCAGCGCTGTACGCACCCGCCTCGACTTCGACCTGCGGCTTCGTCTACTCACCCGACATGGGTAAGACTTGGGCGCAATACGACCTCAAGGAGTTCGGGCCGCGTTCGGGCTGCCGGTTTCACAGGAAGAATAGCGATGGCTGGTTCCGCGTCGACCTGAGAAAAGGCTGGATTGACCGCGCCGAAGTGTTATTCATCAAACCGAAACCGTGAGGGGCAGCAATGATGCTCCGGCGGAAACTGTGTTCGCAAATGCACCACCGCCCAGCAGTTCTGGCCATAGAGCCGCTCGCGCACTGCCGGAACGGGGAAGACCAAGGGACTTGGCATGTAAATCAGGTTTCGCAAGCTGTCGGGTCAGACTCGTGTTAAGGCGTTTATTTTTTCGGAGTCGTGAATTCTGCATCCCTACCGAGCGTTGTTCCTTGTTTGTTTACGGCGACAAGGCGGTAGTGGTACGTCGTGCCGGGAGTCAGCCCCGTAACGGGAGCAAAAACCAACCGCGTTGTATACTGGCGCCCTCCGTAGGCTTCGACGGATTTCATTCCATAATTCTTGTCTGGACCGTATTCAAAATAATATTGGGTGGATTGTGCTAAAGGATTCAAACGGCCTTCGAGCTTTGCCGACGTCGCAGAAACCCGGTCAACCCCTTTGGTAACGACATACGGTTTCTCATCTGCCGGGACAGTGAAGGTTTGGTCTTCTCCGCGGGTCGTCCCGGCGACATTCGTCGCCACGAGACGGAAGTGGTACGTCTCCCCCCGCTTGAGATCGCCGACATCGGTGTTTACAAAATTCACCTCGTTTTCCGGAGTGTACGTCGCGCCGGTGCCAAAAATCTCAACCTCTCCTAAGCCCCAATGCCGGGATTTGTATCCACTGAAAATGACGACTTTCAAAAAACCGGCCCGGGCCGACAAGCCGCGGTCTAACGTGAATCCAAAATTCGCGTTCGGTCTTGGCGTTTCCGGAAGCACTTTCTTAACCAAGGACGAGTAGGTCTGACCGTCGGTCGAGACCAGGACTTCGACACCCTTGGCTGGCCATTCCGGATTCTGGTGCAGTTGCACGACATCGATCGTCACCGGTTTCTTGAACTGATAGACAAATTCCTGCGGCTGCGAGGGGTCCTCTGCGCTGTGCCATGCTCGATCTTTTCCAAAACGCCAGCCATCCGTCAACGTGCCCGGTTTGTCGAAAGCTTTTGGCGAACTGATGAGTTCTCCCCCGTTGCTGGGCAACAACAGCGAATAGTTCCGATAGGCAAGTTCTATTTCGTCATAGTCGATCGAACCGGTCGGTGGAATCTTCGGATCGACGAAGATCAGCATCTGAATAATATCGAGGTTCAGGTGTCGCTGGGCTTTATCGATGGGCCAATACGCATATGGCAGTTTGTGAGGATCCTCGCCCCGATTGCCGGCGTAGCTCCATTTTTCCGCGTCGTTCCACAGCCGATATTCCGCTTTCTCCCATTTGCCGGTCAGCAGCAGATCTGTGATATTGTGTCCTGTATATGCCCAGTTTGCATGGTGAAAGCCAGGGCCGAATCCGGAGTCGTTCGGCAGGTTGACTTCGAGGTTGCTCTGACTTTGTGTCCACCACATCAGCTCGGAACCATTCGGGACCCAGTTGTTTCCGCGAACGAAGAGCGAGACGCGCGCATCCCGTAAGTCGGGATCACCCGCTCCGAGATAAAGACTTTTACCCTGGAGATTAAACCGTCCGGAGTAAAAATAATTCGTAAGATGCACATTGCCGATGCCGTCCAAATGATTGAAATCATCGCGACTGGGGGAATGATACCTGACATACCCACCCGAAGCTCCACCATCGCCATGGTGTTCCAATTTTTCGCGTGAGAACCATCCGTCGGTTCCACTGTCCCACGATTCGTGGTAATAGGCAGTCAGTCGCGGTGGCAGTTCCGCAACCGGCGTTTTAGACCCGTACGCGGTTGTCGGCCCATATTCGAAAATATAAGTGGTCGGCAGGCCATGCGGATGAATGCTGCCATTAAGGGTCATAGCCGTCGTTCCGACCGGGCTGGCAATGCTCGTCGTCACCGTCGGGGGAGTGGAGTTTGCCACCTGCGCCCTTTGCTCTGCCGCTACCGCCCGATTCAGGATGGGGGACGGAATCGAAGGCCAACGGAACATCAAGAGAGATCCGATGCACAGGAAGCTGCCGAGAATCGCCCAGCGCCGGGTCTGAATTTGGCCGACCGCCATAGCACACCGAAACCTTCCAAGAACGCGGTACGTCTTTCTCACGTGAAATGCTTGGCGCACATTATAGGCATTCGCCAACTGGAACTTCATCCCAGACTGACCTCATTCAAAGAGGGCAAAGCCGGATCTCCAAACTGTGGGTACAGCGGACCAGCGACAAGGCGACCGTTTTCAATTGGGATCGCGGTGCCGACGTGAAACCGAAGGACGACGAGGTCCAAGCCGTGGTCGATTTCTTAAATGGCGGCCTCGCCGATCTGATCTACGGCGGCTTTTCCGCCTATGCCCACGTCCCTTGCCGGAGTTCAACCATGACCACCTATCTTGTCGCGACGTTGTCCATCTACGTGCTGGTTGACGTCGGGATGAGGCCGAAGCCCGCGTCGCTGCCATGCCGCTGCTGTATGACCAATACGCGGATCTCCGAGAACGTCTCGGGCGCGATGTACCCATCACCATCCTCACGGTGCGACCGGCTACCACGGCCGAGACTGGCCTGATGAAGTGGCACAACGAAATGTGCGCCCGCCAGGCGGGGTCACAAGCGGGAACCACGCCGGTCTGAACAACCTACGCCATGACGCCCCAGGTTCGCGAGTGCCGGCATCTTGTCGTTGAGTTGGCTGGATTTGCCACTGCCGTAAACCCGTCGCAACCCGGGCGAACGTGGGCATTCGATTCAGCCAGAATCCAACGTTCGCGCCAGGTCGGTTGGTCATTTCTTTTCCCGCGCTTGGGCAGGCTTTGCGGGTTCTCCGTAGAACCACGATTTGTCAACGACAGCCACGCGGATATCGATGACGTCCTGCATCGCCCAGTCCGGGAGATACTCGCAGGTCCAGTAGTTGAGAATTGCCTGGCCCTTCTTCGTGAAGCGACAGCCTGGATTCGAGAACGCCCGCGTCGGGTCGGTCTCAATGTCTCGCACGTGCTGCCACGATTTTCCATGATCTTTCGACACCGCGGCAGTGAGCGGACTGCGCTTTCCGAAATGCGACCTAAACTTAGGATCGTATGAATTATTCCAAATCATCAGCAGGTCGCTCGTGCCGGGTATTCGAACCAGTTTTGGACACGATTCGGGCGTGATCAGATCGCTGGGCCGGGCAGCGCTCCACGTCGCACCATCATTAGTTGACTCCGAGATGTGCAATTTGCCTAACTGGTTACGCATCACCATCAGCACCCGTCCGTCCGCGGTCTGTTCGACATGGGGCTCCATTGCCCCGCGCATCGGCAATTCGACGCGAGATTCGGACACCGTCCAAGTCAAGCCGTCGTCGTCGCTGTAGAGAGTGGTGGCAGCGTAAGGACCTGTTTCCGCTGGCTTCCCGGCAACCACCGGGTTGGCCGGTAAAAGTAAACGTCCCGAGCCGAGCCGCTTGATGGTGGCATTGCACAGCGCCAGATCCCTTTTGGGAACAAACGTCGCCAAGGGCGAAAATGTCTTGCCTTCGTCGGTCGACTTCCAAACATAGTTAGTCAGCGAACCCGGTCGATGCTGCCGCATGAAAAGCAGCAAGATTCCACCATCCTTCGCTCGAATCAGATTCGGTGAGTAGACATTGAGATCGCCCGCCGACGTTTCGGTGACCACTCGATGCCGCCCCCATGTGACGCCTCCATCGGCCGATTCCTGAGCTACAAACCGCGTTTTGGCGAAGTCGCTGCCACTGCCAGAGAACTCCATGTACACCAGCAGTATCCGACCGTCGTTGAGCTCAACGACATCCCTCCCCGAGTAGGACTCGAACCTACAACCCATCGGTTAACAGGTCCTCTCGTTGACAATTGAATTCCATCTGCAATCGTGACGTTTTGCTGTCAACCAACATGCTCGATGTCACGACGGTTTCTGGGATTGCGCTATTACGCAATGTATCGCAAAAGCAAATCTTCAACGCGGCGCGGTGATGCCAAGCTGAAGGTCAGAAGCCCTCAATTCACTGAGGATTCTGCTGCTTGACCAGCTTAATACTCCCGAAAAATGCGGCAATATAGAGTGTAGGTGGCTTCCTATCAGCGATTCGTCAATCGCTCTCCTGCGCCGGCCTACAGCCTCTTTCAGGAGTCACTCCGCATGTCGCACATCGTCACGATTGAGACTCAGGTCCGTGATCCCGCCGCCATCGAACTGGCCTGTACCAGGTCGAAGTTGCCGCCAGCCGTATTCGGCACAGTCATGCTATTTGCCGAGACGGCCACCGGCTGGCAGGTGCAACTGCCCGAGTGGCACTACCCTGTCGTGTGCGACGTCGAACATTCCCGTCTGCACTACGACAACTTTGGCGGCCGTTGGGGAAATCAGGTGCATTTGGACCTGTTTCTTCAGGCCTATGCCGTCGAAATGGCCAAGTTGGAAGCCCGCAAACAGGGGTTTTCAGCACTGGAGCAACCCCTTTGCGATGGATCGATCAAAGTCACCGTCCACACTGGAACCTAACCATGCCCATTATCGAAATCATCGTTGACACCAAGGGTCAGTCTCGGGTGCAAACCACCGGTTTCACCGGAGAATCGTGTCGAGCGGCCAGTCGATTCCTGGAACAAGCCCTGGGAACCGTTTCACACGAGCAATTGACCCCCGAATTCCATCAACCCGAGGTCACGCAGCAGTCGTCTGAAACCGAGCCCACCTGACTTTTTCACGAGGAGAGCATTGATTTATGGTTCTCACCGAATGTGATTCTGACAACTTTGTCGTAGCGAGAGATGAAGACCGCAGCGATCGCCCGTTGCCGAGCCCCGTCCTGATCATTGTGGAAGGAATCCATGACGTGGAGTTTCTGCGGCGTTTGACGGCCAACCTGCATCTGGCCGATGCTTCGATTCCCGATCTCGCTGCCTGTGAACAAGCCGGTCTCGTCGTGTTCGTGCCGTTTGGCGGAGGCGGCGTGCTGGCCTGGTCCAGCCGGTTCGCTCCTCTGCTTTGCTGGGAATTTCATCTCTATGACCGGGAGATCGCGCCCGAGACGCCGGTCAGACAAGAGGCGGTGGACCGCATCAATCGGCGTCCGAATTGCCACGCCTTGTTACTCCGCAAACGCGCCCTCGAAAACTATCTCCACACCGCCGCGATCGTGAATGCCGGGGGAGGCCTGATCGTGGCCAATGATGACGAGTCCATGGCGCTGGCGGTCGCCCGGGACTGGTATCACAGGCAACCCCAGGCCTGCCCCTGGGACGCGTTGACACCCCGTGCCCGACGACGGATCGCAGCCCGTTCCAAACGTTGGCTCAACACGGTGGCGGTCAACGCGATGACCCTGGGCATGCTCCACCAGCGCGACCCGGCTGGCGAACTCGTCGCCTGGTTGCGGAAGATCGCAGTGGCCGTGGAGGGCGTTTAAGCCTGCGGGAACACCCCTTTAGCGTTCCGTGACAATCCAGCGTTCGACGTTTTTGCCACTCTCCCCGAGTGGTTTTTGCATTCTTTGACCTCACTTTCACAGAAAGTCTTCCATGAGCTTGGCTTCCACGTTGTCTGAATACATCTGCGCCGCTTTCAGTGGCCTGTATGTCCACACGTTTGAACCGGACGAAGCCCTCCGGGAAATCGGCGAACTCTGTCGAGAGCGCAACTGGCGACTGGCGGGCTGGGATCTCGACCGCGGGTTATCGCTGGGCGCGACGGCGGGAACCGCGACCAATGCGGCCGGACCGAGTTCCGATCCCTTGGCGGCCATTCGGACGCTGTCGGGTCTAGCGACGTCTGAGGGGGCTTCGCTGCTCGTCCTGCGGAACTTCCATCGGTTCCTGGGCAGTGCAGAAGTGATCCAAGCCCTGGAGCACCAACTGGCGCAGGGCAAGGTCCACCGCACTTTCGTGGTGATCCTGGCGCCGGTGATCCAGTTGCCGGTCGAGTTGGAACGGCTGTTTGTCGTCGTGCCGCACGAATTGCCGGACCGCAGCCAGCTCCAGGCGATTGCCACAGCGATCGCCAATCAGGACGAACTGCCTGATGGGGCTGAACTGGACCAGGTGCTGGATGCCGCGGCCGGACTCACCCGGTACGAAGCCGAAGGCGCCTTCAGTCTGAGCTTGGTGCGGCATGGCCGGTTGGAGCCCTCCACCTTGTGGGAACTCAAAACGCAGTCCCTACTGAAGAGCGGACTCTTGTCGTTGTACCGCGGTTCGGAAGTGTTTACTCAGTTGGGGGGCTTGGAATCCTTGAAAGCGTTCTGCTTGCGGTCCCTGCGGTCCAGGAATCGCCAGCGGCCGGGTTTGAAGCCCAAGGGGATTCTGCTGCTGGGCCTACCGGGGAGTGGCAAGAGTGCGTTTTGTAAGGCTCTCGGAAATGAAACCGGCCGTCCTACACTGATTCTCGACGTCGGAGCCTTAATGGGTTCGCTGGTCGGGCAGTCGGAACAGCGGACACGTCAGGCGCTGCAAATTGTCGATGCCATGGCCCCCTGCATTTTGATGATCGATGAAGTCGAAAAGGCCCTCTCGGGAATCGGCAGTAGCGGCCAGAACGATAGCGGTGTTTCGGCGAGGATGTTCGGCAGCCTGCTCAGTTGGCTGAATGACCATACCTCAGACGTGTTCGTCGTCTGTACGGCTAATGACGTCTCCCGGCTCCCTCCGGAGTTCACGCGGGCGGAACGCTTTGACGGATTGTTTTTTCTGGACCTGCCCAGCGCCGACCAGAAGCGCCAGATCTGGGAGCAGTATGCGACGCAGTTCGAACTTGGCTTGGAACAGCGACTGCCAGCGGATGAACTCTGGACCGGAGCTGAGATCCGGGCCTGTTGCCGGCTGTCGGCCCTGTTGGATGTGCCGTTGCTGCAGGCGGCTCAACAAGTGGTGCCCGTGGCCGTCACGGCTGCCGAGGCGGTGGAACGGCTGCGGACCTGGGCCAACGGACGGTGCCTGAGTGCCGATCGGGCGGGTTTGTATTCCCGGACTCCGGGCTCCACCGGTCGCCGTCGCGTCCAACGGGATGCGTCGGCCAACTGAGCCCACTCGTAGCGTTCAACCAAATCATTGATCAGGCCCCTGTGGATTGTCGTGTGACGATCCGCAGGGTCCTGTTTCTGCATCCGAAAGTTGATTCAACCATGCCACTCTCAGATTCTGAACGGGACAACTTTGACACGTTGTCACAAGCCTTCCGTCACGGGGACTGTCTGCTGCTGGAATGCCAGTTGGTCTCCAGCGGACAGACGGTGCCGGTGATCTGTGCCGTCAATCGTCAGGACGACGGTTCCCAGACGTTGGTCCCGTTAGCCCAGATGTTTACGGATAACCCCTATACGACGGTCAATCCTCCACATCCTGACCGTCCCGGTTTCGCCACTCAGGATGAAGTCTGGCAAGGGGGCTGAATCGTAGAGACAGCCGCAGTGTGCCCTGTCAGTCACCCTTTATCCCATTTCTATTGAGGACTATTTCCTATGGCCACTGTTTTAGAGCCACCCACTACCATGACTTCGTCCCGAGCCAGTCAGCGCCTGCAGCAACGCATGGCCGCGGTGCGACTCTCGTTTACCTGGTTGGGGGTCCGCAAGACCCTGACCGCCGAGCAGAAGGCCCAGGCCGCCGAGACTTTTGGCGCCCTGGACAGTTTTCTGACAGCGGGTAAAAAACTGCTCGACACCAGCCACCATGCCTTCAAGCACGTCACAGCAGTCCGCGAGCAGATCCAGTCCTATGTCAAGAACGTCAGCCTGCCGTATCCGGAACCGGGAATCCGGTTGGTGCGTCAGGATCAGCTCACGGCATTCACCGACCAACTGGCCCTGTACCGCAACCAGTTGGCCGAGGCGGTCGCCGAGCTCGATGGGCAGTACCACGAACTGCAGTCCGCCGCTCGACGGAGGCTGGGGACCTTGTACAACGCCAGCGACTATCCCAGCTCGTTGCTGGGATTGTTCTCGGTCGAATGGGATTTTCCCGCGGTTGAACCGCCTGAGTACCTGCGTCAGATCAGTCCGGAGCTCTATGAACAGGAGCAGGCCCGGGTCGTGACCCGCTTCGAAGAGGCCGTGCGGTTGGCTGAGGAAGCCTTCACCGGAGAGCTGGCCAAACTGATTGGTCACCTGGCCGAAAGAATCTCCGGAGGGAGTGACGGCAAGCCGAAGGTCTTTCGGGACACGGCCGTCACGAACCTGCATGAGTTCTTCGAGCGGTTCCGGACACTGTCGGTCCGTTCGGATGCCGATCTGGAACGGCTGGTCGATCAGGCTCAGCAACTGTTACAGGGAGTTGAGCCACAAACACTGCGCGAGAATCAGTCCTCCCGTCAGCAACTGGCCCGGCAGCTGTCGGCGGTCCAAGGCACGCTGGAGGGACTCCTGGTCGACCGCCCCCGCCGCAACTTGATCCGGCCGGCTCGTGGTGGGGAGGTTTCCACGTGATGGAGCTGTTTATCACCACCACCGGCTTGATCCGTGCCTTGTATGACGAAGCCATTCCGGTTCACGCACTGGGTACTGTCCAGATCACCCGGGCCAGTCATGTCGAACCCGACGCAGACGGGAACTGGTGGGCCGATCTGTCTCCGCAGGCGGGCCCGGTCCTCGGTCCCTTTCCCCAGCGCAGTGACGCGCTGCGCGCCGAACGCGACTGGCTGACCGAAAATGTGCTTTGTCCTTCTCAAAATCTCTCACTGGAAAGACCAGATCTTCCTTTATGACCCACTATCATCATCCGCAGTCCCGACGACCGCCACCGTCCAGACGGAAGCCACGCTTCAAACGGCCGCTCGTCATTCTGACCTATCGCGCCGAGCAACTGACGGCCATCCACAGTAGTACGCCCACAGTGCAGTTCGTGAGACTCGACGTCAGCGCACCTGTTGGCCCCGAGCAGCAGACTGCCGAGTCCTCGCCAGCCCCTACTGCACGGCAACTTTCCATCCCACCGCTGTGTGGATTGCCCGCTGAGCTGCTCCGTGCCGCGCAAGGCGCATTTCGCCACTCCTGACGCCGCGGCTCCCGGTTTCCCATTCTGTTCCCCGTCCCAGTGCCCGTCTCTGCCCTTCCCAGTACCTGGCAGAAGCGGGCCCGCACACCCTTTGAAAAGGCACACTCGAATCATGCGACAACTTCACCTCGACTCCGCCGTAGCACGCGCGACCGGCGAATCACTCCGCACCATTCAACAACGCGGCTTCGGCCTCGTCCGCCTGGATTCCGACCGCTCCGCACGACGCGCGACGGCTGCCAGCGGCACTCCCCACTGCCCACCGGAGCGGGTCGGGTACAGCGAAGACGACCTCATGTGTCTCGCCACCGACTGCTGACATTCCAACTTTCCTCTCGCACTCCAGAAAGGAGGCTTCCTCATGAGAACTTCGTGCAATTCGGGGACTCGTCGCTGTCTGATCCAGCAGTGTTCCACGCCGCCACCTCCACGATTCGCTTCCCGCCTCAAGGAGACTGCGCACATGAGTGCCCGTCAGAAACTGAACCAGGGCTACATTCAGGGCTGCCTGGTGATCGCCGGCGCCATCGGCGTGGCCTGTGAGTCCTGGATCGTCTTTTGGATCGCTGCCCTCATCCTGGTCGGTCTCAGTACCCATGCCGGGGAGATCCGTCCGACACAGAGACGCCGCGACCAGCGTGGTCCGCACGGTCGTCGCTCAGCCAACGACCGCCGCCGGTAGTTCCTCTCCAGTCCATTTCTGAAGCGTGATCTCGTCCGAGTTCACGCTTCTTTTCCTGTCCTCATTTGGAGACTGATCTCTTGGAAATCCTTTTCATCAATAACAACGGTGCAGGCTTTGCTGACCACATTCAGATCGCTGACGGAACCACGGTCGAGCAACTGTTTCGGAAACGCGTCAACCAGGGTGACCCGGCGGACTATCTGATTCGCGTCAATCGCCAACCGGCCAGCTCCGACCAGGTGTTGCAACCCGGCGACCGGGTCAGCTTCACGCCGACCAAGATTGAAGGTGCTGGCCGGGCTTAACCGCGCTGGTGAGATTGCTGTCCCTGACCACCAACCGGCCGTTCCGCCTTACGCGCGACGGCCGGTTGGATTCTCTGCTTATCTCTTACCCGGGAGTCCACAGAATGCCCTCATTTGATCCCGTGTTCTGGCGTGCTGCCGGACACCTGGAACAGTTTTTGAAGACCCGTGCCGGCGACAGCCACCCGGTCACTCTGGATCGCCGGAGCTTTCAGCAACTGCAAGTTCTCACGGCGCGGCTGGCGAGCGTGGAACAACGTGATTGGCAACTCTCAGTCCAGTTGGTCGCCCAGCAACTGCACGCGCAGTTGAAAACCTGTGAATGCCAGATCACGAACGCCCTCGAATGCCTCACTCCGCGTAACTTCTCCCCGGCAGCTCCTGCCGCAGCCGAGATTTATGAGGAACTCAGCGCTCTCCGGGATGAGTTTGAAGTGTGTGAGGTCAATCTGCGCGAGGGAACCCTGTCAGTCGTCACCGAGTCGGTCGTTCTGGAAGACATTGACCTGGGCTCCTTCCGCATCATCCTGAATTGGAAAGCAGTTCCGGAACCTGCCGGTTCCGCTCCGTATAAGGTCGAGGCTGTCACTCCCTGTCATCCTGACGGTCAATCCGACATCACCCATCCCCATGTGATGCGCGACCGCCTGTGCGAAGGAGACGCCACCTGCACTCTGCAGCAGGCCTTGCGTGCCGGCCGACTGACCGACTTTTTTCAAATCATCAACCAGGTGCTGCACACGTATAACAGCGGCAGTCCCTATGCCCGGCTCGGCGAGTGGGACGGCAGCGATTGTCACGCCTGTGGCGCCAGCGTTTCTGACGACGGCAGTTACTGCGACTTTTGCCAATCGCAAGTGTGCGAGGACTGCAGTTCCTTCTGCTCCCTCTGCGACACTTCCGCCTGTCAGTCGTGCCTGAAGAGCTGCCGCAACTGTGACAGCGTGATATGTCCGGAATGCGCGGAAGAGTGCGGTGATTGTGAAGGCGTATTCTGTTCCAAATGTCTCAACCCCAACGAACTATGTAAGGACTGTGACCATGCAGATGAATCGGAAGAACTGGAATCCAACACGGACTCGCCCCCAGAAGAATCAGCGCCCCGCGTTGCGGTTCAGTCCGCTGGCCTGGGCCAAATTGCTGTTCCTACGTGATCTCGGTCCAACGGAAGTCGGCGGCTTCGCCATCTCGGACGCCCAGGATTTGCTCTACCTGGAAGATTTTGTGTTGATCCGGCAGGAGTGCTCACCGGTCACTGTGGCGTTTGACGACGACGCGGTGGCCGAGTTCTTCGATGCCCAGATCGATGTCGGCCGCCGGCCTGCCCAATTTGCCCGGGTCTGGGTCCATACCCATCCAGGGTCCTCTGCCACCCCGAGCCGGGTCGACGAAGAGACGTTCGCCCGGGTGTTCGGGCGCAGCGACTGGCCCAAGCAGAGCGTAAGGGCCGTCAGCGCGCAACTGAATGCCGCGGCGTCCAGGCGCAAGGTGAAGTATCCGCCGATGAGCGAGACAAGGGCGTGCGAGGTGAACCACAGTGACTTGACCGGGCTCCACACGACGATGCCGTCGCGGGGATTGGTCTCTATCGTGACAGGCTGCATGCGAATGACTTCATCAACGGCGCGGCGCCGTTGTTCCGGGAATTCCGCACAACTGGTCAGCGCCGCTGGCAGTTCATGGGTGACATACACGGAAGAATCAATAGCTGTCATGGGACATCCTTCGGGAGTCTGTGCAGTGCCTCGACGACGCACTGCCATTCTCCGAACCGCAATCCCGTGACAATCGTTAACCTGAGCTACGTCAAATTCGGGCGTTGACCAAAGGCTGCCTTCCGCGCATCGGTCCGATACGCCGAAGCACGTACTGCCGGTCGCGATCATCCGGGAATGGCCGGGCCCGTTGATGCATCAAGGGCGTTCGAGGAGTTTCTTTCGGGATGCGGCGCGGAGGTCTTGTCTGAGTCTAACTCGAGGAATCGGTAGCCGCGAAAAGCAGCTACGCCGCCCTATTCGGCAGCCTAACCCGTTCCTGTCGCTGAATCCTTCCGTGTAAGTCTATGAGCTCAGCGCTTGATGCCTTGCTCCCGACGAACCGAAAGGCGGATGCCGCCAAGTAAGCGCGACTTTCATCAAACGCCAGCCATCTGCGGCCTTCGACCTCGGCGACTCTTCCGGTTGTGTTCGATCCGGCAAAAATGTCGACGACGAGATCGCCAGGATCGGTGAGGAATCGAATGAAAAACTCCGGAAGTTTTGCCGGGAATCGTGCGGGGTGCGCTTTCAACCCGGCCGCCTTGCAACCGTCGAGGTATGCACCGTTCGATTCTGAATTGGAGATTTGCAGCAGGTTCGAAGGAATCGCTCCGCCGTTGTCCTTCGCGAAGCCCATACTGATGTTGTGACCAGATGGGCGCTTCTTCGGATCGTAAAAGGCTCCGGGGTTAACAAGCAACTTCTTCATCCGCGGGCTGTAAGGTGTCAGCACCTTCGTCACGTCGGCCTTAGGGTTCTCAGTCTTGCTGAACCACCACACGGTATTGATGGAATCTTTGGCCCGGGTCTTGCGCTTATTTACCCACTCAATGGGACTTGGAAGCTTGGACCGATTAAACCAGTAGAAATCTTCGGCGAGGTGGAAGCCGATGTCATCACAAAAATGTAGCAGGACGCGAAAATTGTAAAGGCTACGAGACGGAACTCCCTTGCGGTAGGCTCCGCCGAGGTCCAAGACAAATGAGCCGTCGTTCTTCAGTTTCCGAAACACGAGCTGGGCAAACTCAGCCAGCCATGCGACGTATTCTGACTGATCCTTGTTGCCAAACTCTTTTGGTCGCTGGAGAGCGAACGGCGGACTCGTCATCACGAGATTGATGCTGTTGTCCGGCAACTGAGCCAGAAGTGTTAGCGAGTCACCGCAATATGCGGCACCAAGTCGCGTGGAGTACACGGGATGGAGCTCAGGGATAAAATTCATATAATCTTCTAATGTGTTGGATGGTCTATGCTATCTATCGAGTGTCGCCGCTCTGCTCGGCATCGCATCCGAGTCCGTCCAAATCCTAGTGACCGCGATGCAATCACGTCCTTCGCCAATTTCTTCGCAAGTTGAGATTGAACGAGAGAGACTTCGATAGGGTCCGTTAGTTATTGGGAATTCTTAGGTTAGGACGACAAAAAGTTTTCGCGTGATCGAGCCGACGAAGTTGTGCGACGATTTCTGCGACGATTTTGTAACCTCAGTAACGCCTCGGAACGGTGTCTGAAGTGGCAGTTCATTCCGATTTCGGAATTCTTCGAGTGTTCACCCCTTGGTTGCCCTGACGGCCAACCGATCGTCGAACGTCAAAGAAGGGTGGCGGAAACCGGAATGAGAAACGCAACGTCGACACGACGGCCAGCGGTATGCGGTTCGCCATACAGCAGGTGGTACGGCCACCGGAGAGAGCGACCATTTCCTAATCGTCGATGATCCGCACGATCCGCAGCAGGCACTATTGCCGTTCGCTCAGCAAACAAAGTTCTGAATTGGATTGACCAGACGTTAGCCAGTCACCTGGACGACAAGAAAACTGCATTGTCGTGCTGGTAATGGGGCGACTGCACACCGAAGACCTGACCGGCATTTGCTCGGCCAGTAATTAACGGACCGCCATTTGGAGGTCTGCATTACCATGAGCAGCAATTATCCAAGGGTGCGGTGTTCGGAAGCCCCCCGCTGTGTCGCTGCCCGTTGGTGAACTGTGCGGCGGAGATCGTCCAGCATGATGCTCAACGATCCAGCCTAATTGGGACTATTACGCGTAATAGTCTTCGCCCCCCAAGTAGTGACGTAGGCTGAAAGCACCTCGCGGACGAACATCATGTCGACCCGAGTGGCCCAGAAAGCCCTTGAGGTCAACAACCGGTTACCTACCCTCGGCGCGCCCACGGCTGCCTACGATCAAGAACTAGCAGCGGTCTAAGGTTCGCCGCGACCGGTCGAGAGGATGTATTCGGACCACGGTAGTCTTGAGAACCCACCTGAATGAAGACCAGGAGCAGCAACTGAGTCCGCTGACCGAGAGGGAGGGATAACCGCAAGAACTGGCTGTTCGTGGGTCACGAAGGCTGGCCCCAGATCGGCAGTCCAGCTGACGTTTCTGGCGGCAGCCAACTGGTACCGGCTGGAACCGTGGGCCTACCTGACCGCTGTCCTGTTGCATCTGGTCTACAAGGAGCAGCCTGATCTGGGGCGATTCGAAGCCAACCGCTGGGCCGCGGCATATCCGGAAAACGCCCTGCGTCATCGCCTGGAACAATCCCGAGCCCAGGGCACCCCCCAGTAAGCCTACCGAGCCGCCCGACGTCGCAACGCGAAGTGACCCTGGATACACCGGACGCTTACAACGGGGGGAGTTGACAGCCACTTTCGAACTCGCGTTTGTTGTGATAGATTCTCGTGCAATACCGGATCCGGTTCAATTTGCATTCTTCGTCTGAAAGGCTCAGCCGCACTAACAACGGTGTCATCATGAATTCAGTTCTTGTGCCTAGTCGTTGTGTAGCAGCGTTCAATATCGGTATGTGTCTCAACCAGTTACGCTGGCATCACACCCTGGCACTGGTCACATTGCATCCCTTTCATTGGGATTGCGTCGCCCCTCTTCTTCAAAAGTGTGCAGACCTGGCAGCACAGTTAAATCCCGAGGGCCGAGGCGGAGCATGGCGACTTCATGCACTCAGTTGCAGCCAGGCTTGGCGACATGAATATTCTATGGAAGGAACTCGAGTTCGATGGGCGGAAACTTGGTCATCACTCAACGACTGCACGACGGATCTGATTGGCGAGTTTTTACCAGAGGAGTCAAATTTTGGGAGTCAGCTTTTAGCTCAGTTAGCGTCAGGTCTTGAGGGTTTTTCACAACTCCCGGGACTCTTTCACCTTGGAGTGTGCCTTGACGAAGGAAGGCATCCGACCAGTCTTTTACACACTGCTGGATTCGACTGGAGCCCCAATCGCGAGTGGTACTCCTGGAAACAAACTATTCGCTCCAGCGGCATTCGGCCACCAAAATCACGTATCGGCGGACGAAGGCCCCCGAACAAAACCGTCGACAACATCGAACCAGTACCCTCCGGTTCGCTTTCTCCGGTGGGCAACTGGAAGCACCAACTTGACGTGGCATGGCAATATGCGCTCCCAGAATTGGGCGTTCCGGCTTTGAAGCCAATGGATAGCGACAACACAAGGCTCAATAGATGGATTGAACTTCAGTCTCGACGTATCATCGGGCATCTTGATTGTGTGCCCCATACCAGCGGCTGGCGCGTTAGAAAAGACGAGGGTGGTTTTTCGTTTGGCGCGAACTCCTATCAGCTTCAACGGCAGCCGTTGAAGTTTCTGGAAGCATTAGTTTCGTCGAACGGAAAACCAGTCAGTAGCGTAGAGTTAATACGTCACATTTGGGACGTTACCGGTAAAGATAAGCCTAAGAGCGTGTCTTAAAAGTAAGTTGTCGTCTACCAACTGAGGCGGTTGCGAGTGATACGTTGCAGCATCAAGTGTGTCATGGCGATTCTGATATGAGCCTCGCTACTCTCCGTCAGCGT
>CAMAVF010000095.1 GCA_945861445.1 Planctomicrobium piriforme
AATCCTGCAGACCATGCAGGCCGTCGCCGAAGGGGTGCCCACCAGCCGCAGCATCTACGAGTTCGCCCGGCAGCGGGGAATTGACATGCCGATCTCCACCGAGGTTTACCGAGTCCTCTTCGAAGACAAGCCCCCGCGCGAAGCAACGACTGACTTGATGCTTCGTCCGCCACGCGATGAATGAATTGCAGCGTCAGGCTGTCGTCAACCTCGCTGCACGGTTGCAAGCTGAGCAGTGTTTGGCAACGATACGGGCATGAAACACTTCATCCTCAAGCTGCTTGCGTCATCGTTCCTGGTCGTCTCCTTTATTGGGGGCTCGTCGTCGTTATCTGCCGCGGATCAATCGGCACCGGCGATTGAGCTTCCCGCCACCGATGACGGGTTGCCGGGTGCCGGGCCGATCCGACGGTACGACTGGTTCAAGAGCCGGTGGATTGAACGGCGCTCGGCCTGGGCCAAGCGCGTCGAACAGGATCAGAAGTCGCTCGTCTTTCTGGGGGATTCGATCACTCAGGCCTGGGGCGATGATTTCGGTGGCAGCTTTCCCGGGGTGAAGGTGGCCAACCGGGGCATCGGCGGCGATACGACTCGCGGCATGCTGATACGTTTGAAGGATGACGTGCTGGCCCTGCATCCGACCGGCGTGGTCCTGCTGATGGGGACCAATGATCTCGAAGAAAAGGCCGAGCCCGAGACGATTGCCGGCAACCTGAAGCTGATTATTGCCGAATTGAAGAAGAGCAATCCACAACTGCCAATCGTTCTCTGCCAGGTGTTTCCCAGCTCGGAAATGAAGAAGCGACCAGCAGACAAGATCAAGAAGGTCAATGAACTGTACGCCGCCGCGGTCAAGGGGGACAAACAGGTCACGTTGATCGAAACGTGGAAGCTGTTTGCCAACGAACAGGGGGACGCGAAGCCTGAAGAGTTCCGTGACTTGCTGCATCCGAACCAGGCCGGCTATGCCAAATGGGCCACCGCGCTGCGTCCCATTCTGGCGACACTCGACTATCTGGAAACCGACGACGACACGTTCCAACTGGAACCGGGCTTCGTGAGTTTGTTCAATGGTAAAGACCTCACGGGCTGGGGATTTCGCGATCCAAAAAGTTTGACCGCACTCGAAAACTTTGACGGCAAGGTGGTCAGTAGCGATGGTCGCTATGTGGCCAAACATGGCCGTCTGATCGTCACCACGCCCGCGGAAGGTCGAAAGATTGCCCAACTTTGGACAACGCGTGAGTTCCCCAAGAACTGTGTACTGAAACTGGAGTTTCGGGCGACGCCCAACGCCGACAGCGGCGTCTTCATTCGCAAGCCGCAACTGCAATGTCGCGACTATCCGATTGCGGGGCCTTACAAGAATCTCAAGAACTATAAGGCCCAGGACTGGAACGAAATGGTCGTCACAGTGAAGGACAATATCGCCCACTGCACGTGCAACGGCGAAGTCCTCGAAGCCACTCTAATGCTGCCCGCAACCGGCCCCATCGGCCTGGAAGGCGATTGCGGCCAGATGGAATATCGCCGAATTCGCCTGAAGGAATCGCCATGAGGTGACCTGACAACGGTTGTAAGATGGGCACTCCTGCCCGTCTTCCTGCCGCACCGCTACCGGCTGCCTGTTCCAAATCTCTTTCTACTCTCAACTTTCTGCATTCCACTCACTCGCTGACAGGCGCTGCTCCAGCATCTTTGCCACCTTCGACATCTTCGACTTCTTCGGCCCGCGACATCTTTGCCATCTTCGACATCTTTGATTTCTTAGACCGATCATCTTCGTCCGTAAGATGGGCACTCCTGCCCGTCTCTCTGCCGCACCGCTACCGGGCTGCACTCTTGAAAACTTGCCTGTTCCCAAGTCTCTCTCTACTCTCAACTTTCTGCGTTCTACTCTTGCGCCGAAAGACGCTGCTCTAGCATCTTTGCCACCTTTGACACCTTTGCCACCTTCGACACCTTCGACACCTTCGACACCTTCGATTCAACGCTTGAGAGTCGGACGGTAAGATGGGCACTCCTGCCCGTTTCCCCTGCCGCACCGCTACCGGCTGCCTGTGGAAGGAAAAGGGGACATTCTACTTTATTTGTGTTTCTCGAGTGGATACGATCATCGGATGCCACGCACAGCACGAGCTTCGAAAGGCGGATACGTTTACCACGTGTTAAATCGGGGAAATGCACGCCAGCGGGTCTTCCACAAGGATGAGGATTATGCGGCATTTGTCAATCTCCTCCTTGAGGCTCACGACCATGTCGCGATGAGGTTGACAGGGTACTGCCTGATGGGCAATCACTTTCATCTGCTCCTGTGGCCCCATCACGACGGGGACCTGAGTCGCTGGATGCAATGGCTCATGACGGCTCATGTTCGCCGCTACCATCGGCACTATCGCGGTAGCGGACATGTCTGGCAGGGACGTTTCAAAGCCTTTCCAGTTCAGGATGATTCACATTATTGGACCGTGCTGCGTTATGTCGAGCGAAACCCCTTACGCGCCAATCTGGTTGAACGCAGCCAGGACTGGGAGTGGTCCAGCCTGTCCCCCACGGCACGCAGCGGCCCCACAGGACTGTTGACCGAGGGCCCCTTGCCCAAGCGACCTGGATGGACGAACTACGTCAACGGCATCGAAACCGAAGCCGAGTTGCAAGCTCTCCGCAACAGCCTGATTCGGGGAACCCCATTCGGTCTGGAATCATGGCAACAGACCACGGCCCAAGAACTCGGACTGGAATCGAGCCTTCGCCCTCGAGGAAGGCCGAAAAAGTAGAATGTCCCCTTTTTCCTCCGCGCCGTCAATAAAAACGAGGTCGAATGGGCCGCAGCCGGTGATTTTCTGCCCCACATCGGGCCACCTGGATGAGCCGCGAATCAACGTGAAAGTCCGCTGGAACGCGCCGTACCGCGTGCCGCAAATGTTGCGATAGATCAGGCTGCCGTTGTCCCGATTCGCGTTGTAGTCGGCGATGTCCAGGTCGCAGACCGTCAGGGTCACCAGCCAGTCTCGCCCGTGTTCGCATTGCAACAGATAGGATTCCAAAGTGCCATACAGCGCACCAATTGTAAGCATGTGCCTCGGTTTTAGCTGGCCGATCAGCGATGCCAGCGGAGGCAGATAGCGAGGATTGGTGACCAGACTCACTTCACCGTCGTGCCGTGCAGTGTCTCGGTAGCGGTCAAACTCGAAAGTGGGATTGACGGAACCCGGCGTCTTGCCAAACGCGACGAGGTGTTCTCGGATTTGTTTCATATCCATTGCGGACTCCTCAGTTGGAAGACTTCCATGAAATTGCTCACGTGAGGCCGGGGGAAAAGTAGAATGTCCCGTTTGTTTACCCACAACTTCGGTCGGATGGGCCTTGCTCGTTTGCTCGCAGTACCATGACCAGAAAAAGCAAAGGTCAGGGGAGGCGGTCGGCAAGCCCATGCTGAACGGGAAGGGATGGCGATGATTTGTTTGTTGAAGCCATCGCTGAACCTTGGACATAGCTGACGCCAGCGCGACCACTGTTGCAAAATTAAGAATCAAACAACTATTTGCGATTCTCCTGAGAAGCAAGGTGGTCGACCCCTGTCCCGTGATGGCTATGCCACTGTTTCTTTTCTTACGACATCGAGTCGCAAAAGCTCGCACACGGGCAACGCAAAGAAGTTGCCATCCTGGGTCAATCTGTTCTAACGGAATTGAGCAAGCGGGTTAGCTTGATTTCCACAAACCCATACCCCATCAGGCTATCCTTCGGAAACATCTTGGCGAGCGAAGGGTCGCACGGTTCATCGGAAATGATTTCAAAGTTGTCGTTGAACGTCGCCTTCATTGCTGTATTAGCTTCCTCGTCCACCCGAATGAATGGAGGTATAGGCCAAGCGGTCCGATCAAATTGGGCGTCCTTTTCAATAACTTTCCATTCACCGTTAAGTAAGCCGAGATCACCAAATCTTCCTACTAGTATAGCATCACTTGGATGAAGGCCGGAAATGTTGGCCAATTCTTCAATAGTCGTCATCTTCGGCCCAAAGAAATAACCAAATGCTCTTCCTTCTCCATCAGTCCTCGCCATCAAGCCACGGCAAAACCCACCGTCTCGTAACGGAACGGCAAACCATGTTCCCTCCGGGTATTCTCGTTTGGAGTTTTTCATAATTCTTTCCCCTTCTTACGGTATTCTTCGATCCGTTTATTCTTAGGATCTATTGCACGTTGCTTGTTCAGGCCACCATTCTCCTTAAGCGCCTCAGGATGCCGGTTATGAATAATCTCCTCTCGGCCACGCCGTGCCGCATAATCGTCCGATCGCTTGTCTACCTCAAACTCGAGACGCCGAGGAAAAGGGGACATTCTACTTTTACGACCCGGCAGAGTGGGGTCATAGTGGCAGTTCCGACAGATGAAACACGCTGTTCATGGTCACCAGTGAGGTGGCCCGCTCGTCGTGCGTGATCAGATTGAGGCAGGCGTTTTGCTGTCTCAGTTCTTTCGCGCGCCGCAATTCCAATCCCAATAGCGACGCCAGGTAGACGCGATTCACGACGTTGTGAGCCACGATGTCAATGCTTTCGCCGCGATGCTTTTCTAACAGTTCATCGAAGATCGGTCGCACCCGCCGCAGGGTATCTCCATAGGATTCTCCGCCGAAATAGGGATTGTCGGCGGGGTTTTCGAGAAAGAGCCGGGCTTCTTCCGGATTGCGTTCTTGAATGGTTTCCCAGTCCAGGCCCTCCCACATCCCGACGCAGCATTCCACGACATCTTCGACCGGCACGACTTCTTTCCTATCTTCGTTTCAGCGACTCTTGAGAGTCGCACCGTAAGATGGGCACTTCCCATCCTCCCCTTATCCTTTATTGACCACCAACGATACTCCACCCCCGAGGACTTGCCCAATCAGTCCCATGCATAAACCCCAGATTTGCCGGTCCCCGAAACCGCTCACATTGCTCCAAAGTCAACTCTGCCTGACTCTTGGGGACGCAATCCGATCCCATCGGCGCCCCCGAATTGGACCGAATTTTTGACCGTGGAGAAAAGTGGCGAAAACACTGGGTGGCCGAGGTTCCACAGCAACCCGGGCCATCCTGCGTCGAATTTGAATCGTCAACACATACTGATCAATGAGACCTGACCCTTTTTCTGCTCACGATGAGACCTGACCCTTTTTCTGCTCCTCGGTTCGCTCAATCTTTCACCAGTCGCTGAGGGGCGAGTTTTTGTTGACGTGACGTTCGAAGCTGGTAAGATATAAGCCGGCTCGAATGGATGATTTGAGTCAGTTTGCCGCACGCCTCGGAACGATCTTGCGTTCACGAATCCCGCCCCGCCGTAATGGCCGCCCCGACTGGTAACCACATGACCGGCTTTGATCACGCCTTCCGGCTGTATTCTCGATGGCGAGGTCCCTGTCTGTGGCTGATCGGAATTCTGTCGCTGACGATGATTCCGACTTCGGCTGAGGCTGCTGAACGACCGGTGAGCTTTGTCAATGATGTCATGCCGGTGCTGACGAAGGCTGGCTGCAACATGGGCGTTTGCCATGCGAAGGCAGGTAATGGTCAGAATGGATTCCAATTATCGCTGCTGGGCTTTGAGCCGCGCGAAGATTTCGAGCATCTCGTCAAAGAAGGACGCGGTCGGCGGTTGTTTGCCGGCACTCCGGAACGCAGTCTGCTGCTCTTGAAGGCGTCGGGCCAGATGCCGCATGGCGGCGGCGTCCGACTGCCCGCTTCCTCTGAAGGTTATGCTCACCTGCGGAACTGGATTCAACAAGGCGCACCATTCGATGCGGCTGGAGACCCTCAATTCGTTTCATTCGAAGTGCAGCCCAAACGCGGGACGATTGCCCGGCGCGGGGAACAGCAGATCAAGGCCTTGGCGCACTACAGTGACGGAAGCGTGCGGGATGTCACCAGTTCTGCCCTCTATGAAACCAATGACAAGGCGATTGCCGAGGTCACTGACCGCGGTCTGCTCAAAGTCCTCGACATCACGGGCAATGTCGCGGTGATGGTGCGCTATCAGGGTCATGTTGCGGTGTTTAGCGCGTCGGTTCCTCTGGGAGTACCGGTTGAGAATCTGCCCCCTGCGAAGAACTTTGTTGATGAATTGGTGTTCTCGAACCTCAAGGTGCTCGGCATTCCGCCGTCAGCCGCTTGCGATGATGCGACGTTTTTACGCCGCGTCACGCTGGATGTTGCGGGGCGCCTGCCCACTTCGGAGGAAGCCACGGCGTTCCTGTCCAGCAATGCTGCCGACAAACGCGACATGGTGATCGAGACCCTGCTGCGTAGTCCCGAATATGCCGACTACTTCGCTGGCAAATGGGCCGCTTTGCTCAAGAATCGCCGCGATGACGCCAGCGACATGGTCGCCAACTTTGCGTTTCACGCGTGGGTGCGTGACAGTTTGCTCGCGAACAAGCCGTATGATCAGTTTGTGCGCGAATTGCTCGCTGCCACCGGCCAGATCATCGGCAATCCTCCGGTGGCCTGGTACAAGCGGGTGACTGAGCCGAAGGAACAATTGGAAGATGTCGCCCAACTGTTTCTGGGCGTTCGCATGCAGTGCGCGCAATGCCATCATCATCCGTTCGAACGCTGGAGCCAGGACGATTACTACTCGCTGGCCGCCTTCTTCAGTCAGGTGGGTCGAAAGCCATCTGCCACCCGCGGTGAGGATCTGATCTTTCACAAACGCGGGATCGCGCTTGCGGCCAATATGAAGACCGGTTTGAAGCTGAAGCCCGCGGCACTCGGCGACAAGATCCCCGACATCACAGCCGATGAAGATCCCCGGCTGAAGCTTGCCGACTGGATGAGTGCCAAGGACAACCCGTTTTTCGCCAAGGCGCTGGTGAACCGGTATTGGAAGCATTTCTTTCAGCGCGGGCTGGTTGAACCGGAAGACGATATCCGCGACACGAATCCGCCGACCAATCCTGAGCTGTTGAACGCATTGGAAAAACATTTCATATCGAGCGGCTTCGATTTGAAAGATCTCGTGCGCGTGATTACTCGCTCGAACGCCTATCAATTGAGTGCCGCTCCGAATGCCCACAATATCGTCGACCGGCAGAACTATTCGCGCTATTATCCGCGTCGACTGCAGGCCGAGGTGCTGCTGGACGCCATCGACAACATCACGGGGACGCAGACTGATTTTGCCAATCTGCCGAAAGGGACCAAGGCCGTTGCGCTGCCCGATAACAGTTACAACAGAGGCTCATCGTTCCTGCGAGTGTTTGGGCGACCAGAAGGTGAAAGCGTCTGCGAATGCGAACGCGTGCAGTCTTCCAGTCTCGCCCAGAGCCTGCATCTGATTAATGCGGCCGAGATCAAAGCGAAGCTTGCCCATCCCACCGGTCGCGCCGAACAGTTTTCAAAGGATGACAGACCGATCGAAGCCAAGGTCCGCGACCTGTACTTGATCGCATTTTCACGCGAACCACGACCGGCTGAACTCAAGACGGCGTTGGACTACCTGGCCGAAGCACGTGTCGATGCCGAGGGCCGGCCGGTGGATGCCCCCAAGTCGGGTCGAGAGAATTTCCAAGACCTGATGTGGGCGTTGATCAATACCAAAGAATTCCTGTTCAATCATTAGGCGTATGATGACTGATCTTGTTCGTAAAAAGACGATGGTCCTTCGCTGGCTGCTGGCGGCCTTCTGCATCGCCGTTTGTTGCATGCCGTCGATGTCGGTCGCGCAGTCGGTCTGCCTTCCCGCACCGCGCCTGCTGACGACGATGCCGATGGGTGGCAAGGCGGGCACTCAAGTGGAGATCACCATCAGTGGAGACCATCTCGATGATGCCGATACGTTGGTCTTCTCGGATCCGCATCTCACCGCGACTCGCAAGCTGAATGCGGCCGGACAACCTGAACCCAACAAGTACCTGGTGACGATTGCCGCGGACTGCCCGGTGGGAGTTCACGAAGCACGGTTAATGACGCGACTGGGAATTTCTTCTTCACGTGTCTTCTCCGTGGGAAATCTGCCAGAAAGTGTGCGGACGGCACCCAATACCACGCTGGCGACCGCTCTCGAGTTGCCGGTGAATTCCGTATGCAATGCCGTGATGACCGATCGGTCCATCGATCACTATTCCTTCCAGGGCCGCAAAGGACAGCGCGTGATCGTCGATTGCGCCACGAAGGGAATTGATTCCAAATTGGATGTGGTTTTCGTGATTGCCGACGCGATGGGGCGTGACTTGCTGGTCGAACGCCGCGGTGGGGCGCTTGATTTCACTGTGCCGGAGGACGGTAAGTACGTGATCAAGGCCCACGAGCTGACCTTCAAAGGCGGGCCCGCTTATTTTTATCGACTGGGGCTGTGGGAGCTGCCAGTCGGTGAGGTCATTGTGCGCATGCCGTCCACCAAGACCGTGAATTCAATCTCGTGGCCCCCGGCCGGTCTGGCAGAGACAGCGGCGGCTGCCGAGCAAGAACCGAACAACCACGCCCGAGCCCAGAAAATCACGCTGCCGTGCGACATTTCCGGCAGTTTCTTTCCGGCTGCGGATGTGGATGTCTTTGAATTCGAAGCCAAGAAGGGGGATGAATGGTGGGTCGAAGTCGCTTCGGAACGATTTGGATTGCCCACAGATCCTGCCATCCTGGTCCAGCATGTCGCCGGGACGGGTACTGACCAGAAACTGACTGACGTTGCGGAACTGTCTGACATCCCCAGCCCCGTGCGAGTGTCAAGCAATGGCTATGCCTACGACGGCCCTCCGTATCAGGCCGGTTCCTCCGACATTCTGGGCAAGCTGGTCATTCAGCAGGATGGACTCCATCGACTGCAATTGTCCGATCTATTTGGCGGAACGCGGAACGATCCGCGAAACGTCTATCGCCTGGTCATCCGCAAGGCGGCCCCGGATTTTGCCGTCGTGGCGTGGGCCCTGCACATGGAACTGCGCAATGGTGATCGCAACGCGCTGTCGAAGCCGATTGCATTGCGTGGCGGATCAACGATGGCCCTGGAAGTCGTCGCCATTCGACGCGATGGTTTTGATGGGGATATTGAACTGGTGATGGACGGCCTGCCCGACGGGATGGGGGCTCAGGGGTTAAAGATCCCCCAGGGCCAGTCGCGCGGGATCATGCTCGTCACCGCCAGCCAGAATGCTCCGCGTTCCATTGGCAGTGCCCATTTCTTCGGCCGGGCCCAGATCAATGGCGCCAGCGTCGAACGTCCCTGTCGGCTGGCGTCGTTTTCCTGGCCGATCCCCGATTCCTGGAGTGAGATTCCCAACCCTCGTCTGCTGGCTGACGTGCCGGTGTCGGTCAGTGGTGTCGAGTTCGCCCCCATTACCATCGCGCCGGCGAGCAGCGAGATGCTTGAGATTGTCGCGGGTACGAAACTGACGATTCCGCTTGTCCAGACACGCCGCAGCGAATTTTCTGGCGCGACCATGCAAATGAAAACTCTTGGCGCCGGCTTTGAGCGGACGCCGCAATTTGATGTCCAGTTGACCGCAGACAGCGGGCAGGCCGTTCTCGATCTGGCGACCTTGAAGACGGCGCCGGGAGATTATCTCATCGCGTTTTATGGCAGTGCGGTGACCAAGTACCGGCATCATCCTGAAGCGATTCTTGTCGCGGAATTGGCGAAGCAGAAGGCCGAACAGGAGGTCGCGGCACTTGATGCCGAAGCCAAGAAACTCGCTGAAGAAGCCACTGCGGCTGCGGCCGATAAGAAGGCCGAAGCAGAAAAGGCTGTCGCAGCGGTTGCCGAACGTCAGAAGGCCGCCGCGACGGCCCTGAAAGCCGCCGTGGAACAGCTCAAACAGGCGACTCAGGTGGCCCAGCCCAAAGATATTGTTGATATTGTGGTGTCCGAACCGATTGCGATTCGCGTCAAGCCCGCGGGGACAAAATGAATTTTTTTCCAACTGTTCCAAATAGCCCAAACGGATTTTCGACGACCGGCTGCCAAGGCCCTCTGGGGAGTGGCATCGGGAGTCGCCGTAGCTTTCTGCAAGCGGGATTGGCGGGATTCGCGTCCTTAAGCCTGCCGGGAATCCTGCGGCTGCAAGCCCAAAACAAGCTGCAGGCCGGTGAAACGGCTGGTGCCGGCGGCGAGAAGACGGCCGTCATCATGGTGTGGCAACCGGGTGGGATGTCGCACATTGATTCCTACGATCCCAAGCCGCACGCGGGTAGTGAATATCGCGGTCCATTCGCCACCATCTCAACCAAAGTCGCCGGGATGGACTTCACCGAACTGATGCCGCGGCAGGCTGCGATTGCCGACAAGTTCAACATTCTGCGATCGATGCAACAAAAAGCGGGCGGTCATCCGGCAGGTTCGATGCAATTGCTGTCGGGAGATCCCGACACGCGCGACAAACCCAAGCCGCGGTTGCCGGACTGGATGTCGGTCACCAACTATCTCCGATCGAAGTCAGGCCCCCGTCAGAATCCGCTGCCGGCTTATGTTGGCATCAATCCGCCGGAGGGCTACAACGGACCCGCCTACCTGGGCGACTCGTATTCTCCCTTCACAGTCTCAGGGGACCCGAATCTGTCGACGTTCTCTGTGCCGAACATCGGACTGTCGAATGCCGGTGAGGTCTCTCGCCTGGGACGTCGTTCGACCCTCAGGCAAAACCTCGACACGCTCGAACGGGCGTTTGACCAGGCGGGCGAACTGGCGGCACTCGACGAGTTCGAGACGCAGGCCATGACTCTGTTGACCAATCCCAAGACGAAGGAAGCGTTCGACTTGTCCCGCGAAGACGATCGCACTCGTGACCGTTACGGACGCAACGCATGGGGCCAGCAATTGCTGCTGGCTCGGCGACTGGTGGAAGCCGGTGTCGAGGTCCTGACGACCAGTCTCAGTGGCCCGCTGTGCGGACGTGTGCAGAACTGGGACGATCACGCCGTCAATCAACACGTGTTTGACGCGATGCGCTTCCGGTCCGGCGTTTACGACCAGGCGGTTTCAGCCTTGATTGAAGACATCTACCAGCGTGGCTTGGACCAGCGAGTTCTCGTCGTCGTGACGGGCGAATTCGGCCGCACACCGAAGATCAGTTATGCCGCCAGCACGGGCGCCGGTGATGCCAGCGCTCCCGCGGGAACCCAACAACCCGGTCGCGACCACTGGCCGCGCGCCTTCTCAAATATCTGGGCAGGTGGTGGGATGACAACCGGGCGAGTGATCGGTGCCACTGACAAGCGCGGCGAGGATGCGGTCGAACGCATCTGCGGCCCCGGTGACTTCCTGGCAACGATCTATCATCACCTGGGAATCGACTCGTCAAAGACGTTGATCCGCGACTTTAGCGGACGTCCAACGCCAATTGTCGATCACGGTCAGCCAATTCCAGAACTCGTCAGCTAGCGAGTTGGGGTCACAGCGGTGGTTCGGATAGATGAAACACGCTGTTCATGGTCACCAGCGAGGTGGACCGCTCGTCGTGCGTGATCAAATTGAGGCAGGCGTTCTGCTGTCGCAGTTCTTTCGCGCGCCGCAATTCCAATCCCAATAGCGACGCCAGATAGACGCGATTCACGACGTTATGAGCCACGATGGCAATGCTTTCGCCGCGATGTTTTTCTAACAGTTCATCGAAGATCGGCCGCACTCGCCGCAGGGTATCTCCGTAGGATTCCCCGCCGAAATAGGGATTGTCGGCGGGGTTTTCGAGAAAGAGCCGGGCTTCTTCCGGATTGCGTTCTTGAATGGTTTCCCAGTCCAGGCCCTCCCACATCCCGACGCAGCATTCCACGAGATCTTCGACCGGCACGATTTCCTTGCCATGCGGACCGGCGATGGCTACGGCCGTTTCGCGGGCTCGAATCATCGGGCTGCAATACACATGATCCAGATGAAAGCTGCTCAGAAAATCGGCGACTTCCGCGGCCTGTCGCTGTCCTGAGGAACTTAAACCCAGGTCGATCCCGTCCCCCTGCAAGATGTAGGGCCGCTTCTCATTCGCGGCGGTGGCGCCGTGGCGAATGAGGTAAAGGTAAGTCGTGCCAGCCGGGGGCTTAGTGCGCATGCGTCAGTCCTTGATCAGTTTCGCTGTGGTGTGTTCTTGAGTTACTGGAAATAAGGCGGCAGCGCAGATGCGATTAGGTAATACGTGTGCAGTTATTCCGGACCGCTTGTTCCACCGCCAATTCGCAGGTCCGGGGCCTTACGGCACCCGGCTCACCTGTCTCACGTAGCATTTTACTTGGTATCGGCGTCAACGGCTTTCCGCCAGCAGTGCGGCGATGCGGATGGCCTGCATCAGCCCTTGGGGATCGGCTCGATTCTGCCCGGCAATGTCAAACGCCGTACCATGACTGGGACTCGTACGGACGATCGGCAGACCCAGCGTGATATTCACCGCCGTGTCGAAACCAATCAGCTTTAAGGCAATGTGTCCCTGGTCGTGATACATGGCCACCACTCCATCAAACTCGCCACCGACAGCGCGCATTAACAAGGTATCCGCCGGGAGTGGCCCTTGGACCTGAATCCCGGCAGCCTGAGCTGCATGGACAGCCGGCGCAATGATGCGGCCTTCTTCATCGCCGAATAGGCCGGATTCGCCGCCGTGGGGATTCAGCGCACAGACCGCGACGCGGGGGGCCGCACACCCGATTCGTCGCAGGTAACCGTCGATCAAGCCGATCTTTTCGCGGATCGCGGCGGTGGTCAGCAAGTCGGGGACGCTGCGAATCGAGGTATGCAACGTCACATGCACCACCCCCAGTCCCTGGGGTGAACAGACGCGATCCCCGTGCGGCAGATAGAGCATCATCCCGAAGTCGGTGACGCCACATTCTTCCGCCAGGATTTCGGTATGGCCCGGGTAGTTCAACCCGGAAAGGTGCAGTGCCGCCTTATTGAGCGGGGCGGTCGTCATCGCGTCAATCTCACCGCGCAAGGCCGCGCGGGCTGCCGCGACCAGATACTCATAGGCCGCCCGTCCCGCCCGGGCATCCAACTGCCCCAGCGGCACGTCGACGGCCGTGTCATCCGTGGGATTGAATACGTGGATGCAGTTGCTGACGGCTGCCGGAGCCCGTTCCGCCAAACTCGCCAGCGGCGCCACCTGCAATGTCGATCCAATCTGCCGCAAGGCTCGCCGCAGTGTTTCGGGATGTCCAATCACCAGCGGCTGGCACCAGAGGCCGAGTCGGGGATCGGTGACGGCCCGGGCGATGAGTTCCGGACCAATCCCGGCCACGTCGCCCAGCGTCAGTGCCACTCGGGGCAATCGGGATTTCTGCGGTAACACGTGTTCTGACCTGATTGAAAAACTGGGGCACCATGACCGACATCACGCCGAGGCAGTTCCGTCCGGAACAGCACTCAGCGCGCAATCTAGGACATCCCCGGATTGTTCGCAAGGATACCCTTGCAACCCGGACGATCTCTTGGGACTATGGCACTACTTCGCGGTCAACCCCGGGATTCTCGCGGCTTCGTATGCAGTGTGCGAGTTAGCAGCCTGTTGAAAAGGGGTCTGGAACTTTGCCATCCCCACGGAATCGAGCGTTTTTTTCGACGTTCGGAGAGTTCCAGACCCCTTTTTCAACAGGCTGTGAGACCAGGTCGCGAATTGCCTTGCCCAAAAGTGGACGTTTCACCCGTTTCGGGAAGCCAGGCGCTCGGTTCTCCCGTCGTTGAAAGTTCAGGATGTCGCGCAGCTTTATCGTCACCCAGACCGCTTTCAACGACTTGTGCGCCCATATCCGCGAAATGCGCGAGGTCGCGTTCGACACAGAATTCGTCTCGGAATTCACCTATCGACCGGAATTGTGCCTAATGCAATTCGCGACGCGCGAACGCTGCGTCTGCGTCGATCCGTTCGAAATCCAGGACCTGTCCCCCTGGTGGGACATCATGCTCGACCCGGCGATTACCGTGGTGATTCACGGCGGCCGGGAAGAAGTACGGTTCTGTGTGACCAACACGCTGCAGGCACCCACCGGGATCGTTGATGTCCAGATTGCGGAAGGGATGCACAGCCCCAGTTTTCCCTTGGGATATACGGCGCTGGTGCAGCGCGTGATGGGGATTCGGATCTCGGGCAAGGAAACCCGGACCGATTGGCGGCGGCGTCCGTTGACCGATTCGCAAATCGAATATGCCCTGGAAGATGTCGAGCATGTCCTGGGAATCTGGGATCGCCAAAAGGCTGATTTGATGAGCCGCAATCGTATGGGTTGGGCGCAGTCAGAATTCCAGCGGATGGTCGACGAAGTGGCGGGTGAACGGACTCGGGAAAACTGGCGGCGCATCCCCGGTCTGCAGCGGCTGAGCACCCGCGAACTGGCAGTCCTGCGCGAGCTGCACGCCTGGCGCGAGGAAGAATCGCTGCAGCGTGACCGTCCGGCACGCCGCACGCTGCGGGACGACTTGTTGCTCGAATTGGCCAAGCGGCAGCCACGGACGCAAGACGATGTCGTGGCGACGCGCGACATGAATCGCTCGGACTACCGCCGCGTGGCCGGCGAGATTGCGGCCGCCGTACAGCGTGGTTTGGACCTTCCCGCCAATAAACTGCCTCCGGTCGAAAAGGCCGAACGCAAGGAAGAGGAGCAAGTCCTGGGGCAACTGCTGAGCATTGCCCTGGCAAACCTGTGCCTGCAGGAAAGCGTTGCCATGCAGTTGATTGGCACGAGTGCCGATTTACGACATCTGGTCCGTTGGCACGTCTACGGTGAACGCGATGGGGAACCGCCGCGGTTAACTCAGGGCTGGCGTGCCGAAGTCTGTGGGCAGCTCTTTCAAGACGTTCTCGACGGCAAGATCGCCTTCCGCGTCGCCGATCCGCACTCGGACCACCCGTTGAAGTTCGAGCGACGGGTAGTGGAATGACTCCGGGATTTGATGCAGCATTCCATCCATAAACAGGTTACAATGCGATGTCTGGCATGTAACGGTTAAGCAGTTCGGTCAACTCTAAGAGGAGTTGAGGAAATGGGTTGCGTGCGGCCAAATGTTCAAGAGGCAATCGCGATGCGAGCTGCGAGTCTGCTGGTTTGTCTGATGTTGTTTCCTGCCTGGAGTATCGCGGCCGATGCTCCCGCGACACTTCTCGTCCAGCCGACTGCAGTCGTCTTGCACGGCCACAGGTCTTCGCAGCAACTGATTGTCAGTGATGAACTTACAGCCGGAACATTCGCCGATGTGACACGCCAGGCGACCTATGAAAGCACTCAGCCGTCCGTGATCGTGGTCACCTCCGGCGGCTTGATTGTGCCGCGGGCGTTCGGCACCGGTGAGGTCATCGTCCGGATTGGTGATCGGCAGACTCGCGTCCCGGTCGAAATCCAGGATTATGATCGCCCCGACCGCGTCGACTTTAACACCGACGTCATCGCTGCCCTCAGCAAGGCCGGCTGCAATCAGGGCTCCTGTCACGGATCACCCCAGGGTAAGAATGGATTCCGGCTGAGTCTCCGTGGCTTTGACCCCGACCTCGATTTCATGACGCTGACGCACGAAGACTTCGGTCGCCGCACCAATTCCTCGGCGGCGGACGAAAGTCTGGTGCTTAAGAAGGGACTGGCCGAGGTGCCACATCAGGGCGGACGTCGCTTCCGTCGTACCGATCCGGAATATCAAATACTTCGCGCCTGGATCGATGGTGGCTGCCGGCCGTCTCCGCTGCCCCCTGCGCCTCCCAAGAATCCGAAACCCGGCGATCCGCCTCCGCCCGAGTTGCCCCGCTTGGTGAAGCTGGAAGTGTTGCCCGGTTCCCGGCGCGTTCCTGCCAGCCATCCCAGACAGCAATTGATCGCCCGTGCCCATTTCAGCGACGGACGGATTCGCGACGTCACCAGCCTGTGTGTCTTCTCCACGAATGAAAAGGACGCAGCGGTCGTCAGCAACAGCGGACTGGTCGAATTCAATCGTACTGCGGAAGTCTCGTTCCTGGTGCGCTATCTGGATCGCATCTCCAGCGTGCGGTTGTCGTATCTACAACTCGATCCGGCCTTCGTGTTCCGTGCGCCCCCCGAAGCGAATGCGGTCGATCATCACGTGTTTGCCAAGCAGCGTGAATTGTTGCTGTTGCCCGCTGCAGTCTCGGGTGACGACGTCTTTCTGCGGCGCGTCTACCTGGATGTGACTGGTTCGTTGCCGACACCCGAAGAGGCCCGGAAATTCCTCGATGCCCCCGATACACAAAAGCGAGCTCGGCTGATTGACGAGTTACTGGAGCGAGATGACTACGCGGAATTCTGGGCACTCAAATGGGCCGATCTGATGCGTGGCAGCGATGTCACGATCGGTCGCCGCGGAGTCCACAGTTTCCACCGGTATTTGATTCAACGCTTTCGCGACGATCGCCCTTTTGATGAGTTCGCCCGCGAGACGCTGACCAGTCTGGGCAATACGGTCAATAAGCCAGGTGCCAACTTTCATCGTATCGCGCGGACTCCTGACGATGCCGCCGAAGCTGCCGCGCAACTGTTTATGGGAGTACGCATTGGCTGTGCCAAGTGCCACAACCATCCTTTCGAAGCCATCACGCAAAACGATTACTATGGCCTGGCTGCCTACTTTGCTCGCGTGAAGTTCAAAGGGAAGCAATTCATGGTGGATGACGAAATCGTCTACCTGGACCGCGGCGGCGAGGTGCGGCACCCGGTCAAGAACGTCAACATTGCGCCCGCGGCATTCGGCGAACCGGCCGGGGAAATGCTGCCCGATGACGACCGCCGTGAAAAGCTGGTGGCCTGGCTGACTCGGGGTGATAATCCTTACTTCGCCCGGTCGACCGTGAACCGGGTCTGGTATCACTTGTTCGGCCGCGGGATCGTCGAACCGGTCGACGATTTCCGCGATACCAATCCCCCGTCCAATCCGGAATTGCTGGATCAACTGGCAGCTGAGTTCACGAAGAGCGGCTATCGCATCAAGCCGGTGCTCCGAATGATCCTGAATTCCAGTACGTATCAACTGGATGTGAAACCGAGCTCCGGCCAATCGAAATTCGCCGCGACTCCCGAACCGTACTTCACACACGCTGTTCCCAGAATGTTGACGGCCGAACAATTGCTCGATGCCGTCACGAAAGTCACCGGCGTGCCGGAAGATTTTCCCGGTTATCCCCGCGGGACTCGGGCGATTCAAATCGCGGAAGGGGCCATTGAACATCCCTTCTTAAAAGCGTTCGCCAAGCCCGTCCGCGATGTCACCTGCGAATGTGCCCGGGAAGATGATCCGTCACTCAGCCAGGTCCTGCATCTGTTGAACAATCGCGGCATTGTGCAGAACATCAAGTCGTCACACAGTCACGTCAGCCAGTGGTTGGCCGCGGGGCAAACGGACGATCAAGTCCTGGAAAACGTCTATCTGCTGACCCTCAGCCGCCGCCCGACAACGGTCGAACGAGACCTAATTCGATCACACTTGGCGAAGGCCATGGATCGCGCATCGGGCTTCTACGACCTGCAGCACGCGTTGCTGAATTCGAACGAGTTCCTGCTGCGACATTAATCTTCAACGTCATGGGAGGGTGAGGCTCCTGCCGAACCTCAAGCGTTTATCGGCCCTCGCTAAACTATGCGGTTCGGCAGGAGCCTCACTCTGCCACCGACTTGAATAACCCCAATTCTTAGAGCTGTCAGCGACTACGGTTTTGCCTTGCGTTCCACCAAGTCGTACCGGCTGCCCGATTCAAGGGATACGCACTCTGGTGCTCCTTCGGCGGTCGGCATGCGCGTGTTATAAAAATGGGCCCGGTGCTTTCCCATGACTTCCGCCGTCGAGCCCGTCACGATGATGGCGGTCGTTTCATCCAGGCCGATTCCGAGTAACTGCGGATGGGCGGTCATGACTGACAGCAAATCGGCCTGCCGCTTGCGTTGCGTGAAGTGCTGATCGATCGCCACTCCCGGTAGAAATCCAAAGCCTCGCTCATAGCCTTCGGCCATCATCTCGGCATTGCCTTGAGGGCTCCCACGGACCAGATATTCGCCCTGAATGGTCGCTCCAGCCGAACTGCCGCCGATGACGCCACCGCGTTGTAATACATCATGAAAGGCTTCTATCGCGGGAGTATCGGCGTAGGCGTCGACGAACCGCCATTGACGTCCACCGCCAAACCAGATGCCCTTGGCCGACTTCAATGTTGCCAGAAATTCCGGAGACGACACGTCGCTGAGCGTCGTTTGAGGTAACGTCACCACATGTTTGCAACCGGCCTTTTCGAGAAACCGCCCCTCGCGCTCCGCGACCTGCGGTGTGCTGGGATTGGCGGTGGGCAAGACGACAATGGTCGACTCGGGACCCCCGGCCAGTTCGACAAACCGCGTCACCACTTCAGCGGGCAGCCCACCTCCCCCGACAATGACCAGGCTGCCCGAGGCGACCTTGGGCTCGGCGGGTTGAGGTGCGGGAAACGGCGGGGCGGTACGAGCTCGAGCGGCCAATCGCCAGCGAGTCAGATCGGTTTGTTCGCCCTCCTTGAAGACGATTTCCCGGGCTGGCCGGGTCGCTGATTTGGCCAGCGTGATCGTGAGATTGCCAGCCCCCAGGACATCCATGGTACGCCCACGAATAATGACTGCCGTCTCTTCGTCGATTCCCAATCCGAAGAGTTCGGGATGCCTTTCCAACGCGTCCGGCAAGCGAGAACGACGTTTCCGTTCGATGAAATGGGGCTCGATAACGGTCCCGGCCAACAGATCCCAGCCCATTGGAGTCTCTGCCTTCGCGCCGCAGTGAACAGCCATTCTTAGGCCCAGGATGTTCACTGCGTCCGACATACTGCCAACCACGCCACCACGGTGCAAGACCGCCGCGACCTCGCGTTCGACGGTCGTTCCCCGATACGCTGCAGCCAGCGACAGTGGATCGCCTTCGTCAAACCAGACACCACTCGCCTCTTTCAAGGGGGCAATGACGGCGTCACGATTGGCCTCATCCCGCGAGCGGACCTGCAACAACACAACCGACGCGAGCTTCGCCGCTTCCCATAACTTGAGCGACGATTCGCGCTTCTCCAACGCGGCGTCATCTCGAGCCGTCGGAATGATGACCAGCTTGGCATCCTTGCCTCCTGCGAGCTTGATGAACCGTTCGCGCGCTTCCGCAGGAAAGTTACCGCCACCACCGATGACCAACGAGCCGCGAAACCCCGCTGGATCGATTCGCACGACAGGTGGCTTCTCATCCAGGGCGATACTGATCGCGGGAGACAGCAGTCCGCACAGAAGGTGCAACAGGATTGATCGTGGAAGTTGATTACGACGTACGGAACTTAGGATCGTCATGGAGATTCCGATGGCTTAGTAATCTCTGTTCGAGTCACACCGCAAATGGCGGCTCCATTCGACTGAATGACACTCAACAGTTTCGGGTCAGGTGATCGCAGGTACTCGATTATCAGCGAGGTATCGAGGAGCATCATGGCAGGTAGTCGTTCGCATGTTGGAGATCATACGCGCGTTGCGTTTTCCAGTCGAACCACGAAGTTCATCCAATCGATCTGACTCAAAAGCTGCCGAAGGCCTGGCGCAGCGGCTGGATCCGCAGTTGATTGCGCACGGGAGTTCACGTGTCAGGTGCCAGCTTTATTTGATCCTCTTTGATCCTCGCGGACGCCCCCGTTACAATGAGCGTCTCCTAGCAGCCTGTTGAAAAAGGTGTCTGGAACTCTCCGAACGTCGAAAAA
>CAMAVF010000096.1 GCA_945861445.1 Planctomicrobium piriforme
ACTACGACAACTTCACCGAATTCCGCCACGCCATCGATGGCTGCCTCGACAACATCCCCACAAAACACCGCCCCCAACTCGCCACCCTCATGACCCACAACTTCCAACACTTCAACCCGGCCTCATTCCTCACCGCGTGAAGTATAATACTACCATGCAGGTCAGCCGCCTGCAAATAGTTAGCAATTATCCCGCCTACAATCCTACAATTCAGGCGGCGATAGATCGCAGGTGTGGTCGCGGCCGGGCTGCTACTGGCCGGTCACTTCGCCTACTTGGAATACAGTCGGCCGACGATCAACGTCCTCTTGATCACGCTCGACACCACGCGGGCCGATCATCTCGGATGTTACGGTAGCCTCGTCCTCCCATTGACCGTGTTTTGATAGCGATCTAACCCTTCGTCACGGTTTCATCCAGATTCAACAATACGCTGGAAATCGTAGCCCAGGTGGCCAGTTCGGCTACGTCGAGTTGTTCGTTGCGGGGTGATTCGCCGACTTTGAGCAACTTCAGCGCGGCTGTTTCATTCTGTCGGAATTTTTCCAGTTGCTGTGTGTAAATGTTCTTCAGCACCGACAGCTCTTGGGGCCGCGGTGGACGGCTGAGAACCGTGCGGAAGGCGAACGTGAGGCGATTTTCCACTGATGCTCCGCCTTCCAGCAAGATCCGCTCGGCCAGCTTGCGGGAGGCCTCGACGTAGGTCGGATCGTTCAACAGGACGAGGGCCTGTAACGGCGTGTTGGTTCGTGAACGGCGGACCGTGCAGGTTTCTCGATCGGGGGCGTCGAATGTCATTAACGAGGGGGGCGGACAGGTTCGTTTCCAGAAAGTGTACATCGTTCGCCGATAGAGATCGGGGCCGTGGCTTTGCAGATACTCCTGGGCCGTCCAGTTCTTGCCGTCCGCCCGAGCCATCAGTTCTTCCCACAGTCCGGCCGGTTGGTAGGGCGAAACGCTCGCCCCGCCGACTCGCTTGTCGAGTAACCCGCTGACAAACAATGCCTGATCGCGAATGAATTCCACCTGCAAGCGATGCCGGGTCCCTCGCGCCAGGAGTCGATTTTCGGGATCCCTGGCCAGCAGTTCGCGAGTGACCGACGATTGCTGGCGATAGGTGGCGGACGTGACCATCAACCGCAGCAACGCCTTCACATCCCAGCGTCCGGCAGTGTCTGCATCCTCGGGTTGCATGAACTCGGCGGCCAGCCAATCGAGGAGTTCCGGATGCGATGGGACATCCCCCTGTGATCCGAAATCCTCACTGGTCCGGACCAGCCCCGCACCAAAGACTAACTGCCAAAAACGATTCACCGTCACACGCGACATCAGCGGATGGTCGGGCGAAACCAGCCACTGCGCGAGTCCCAGGCGATTGGGCGGGGCGTCTTTCGGCAACTGCGGCAAGCTCGCTGGAACGGCGGCAGTGACTGCGTCGCCCTTCTTGTCGTACTGGCCGCGAATCAACAGCCGTGTCTCACGGGCGGGCGTCATCTCCTGCATGACCATGGCCGACGGCACCAGCTTGTCGATCGCCGATCGCTGTTCGCGCAGTGCGGCGAGTTCCGCCTGCCATTTGCGGCCTTCCGGCGATACGTTCGCGCGGTAGTATGTCCGCAGGGCGGCTTGCTGGTCTTTCGTGCGCGCGGTTGGTTCCAGCGCGATGATCTGTCGGATGATTTCCGGTAACGGCGATGCTGCGTGCGGATTCGCTGAATCGGTAACCGATATGCGGAAACGTCCCGCCTGATGTTGACCATGCACAGAGAGAAAACCGAGTGTCACAGTCAGCGGTGTTTCGAGGGGCAATTTCTGTGGAGCTGCCAGTCCAAGAATCGCGCTGTGTGGTTTGCCGACCTCCGGGAAAATCGCCCAGCCGGTTTTCGGGTCCTGATCGACGACATTGGCCACTGGAAAATCAACCTGACTGAAATCGGCTGACGCCGCACCCAGTTTCAGTACAACATCCCCTGCCTGCACCCGAACATTGGTCAGCACGACATTACCATTGACGGAACGTCCCGGCCCGCTGCCATTGAGCGTGGGGTCGGGCAGCAATTCCAACCTGATGGCCGTGATCTGATCGAGTTTCGGCAGGGCCTGAATCTGGTAGCTGTCGGTCGCCGAGTTTGTTCCGGTGACCTTGATCGAGCCCTCTTTTTCTTTCTGCAAGGTTGCCCCACCGGCGGACGTCATCGCCTGGGGATCGAGGGCCGTCCAGATGACGGCTGCCGACGGACCAGCCAAGCCGATTTCCCATTTCTGCTGGGCCGCGTCGATCTGCGGCTGGGGATTGGCCAGACGTCGCTCCAGTGCTTCGGCTTGTTGTTGCAGCTCATCGATGCGCTTCTGTTGTTCGGCAGTGGGGGCCTTCACCAGGGGCACGGAGTTGCCCGTGCGACCATCGAGGCCATTTTCCGGCACGTTATAGAAGAAGGCGAAGAGCTGATAGAATTCCTTCTGCGTCAGGGCGTCAAACTTGTGATCGTGACATTGGGCACACCCGACCGTCAGCCCCATAAAGACGGTCCCCGTCGTGTTGACTCGATCCACAATGTAGGCGGTGTGATACTCTTCAGGAATCGCCCCCCCTTCAAAATTGATCATGTGGTTGCGATTGAATCCACTGGCGATCTTCTGCGACAACGTGGCATTGGGAAGCAGATCTCCCGCCAGTTGCTCGACAGTGAATCGATCGTAGGGCATGTTGTTGGCGAAGGCAGCAATCACCCATTCGCGCCAGCGGGACATATCGCGACCATTATCGATGTGATAGCCGTTCGTGTCGGCAAAGCGGGCGGCGTCGAGCCAATCGACCGTCATGCGTTCGGCATATTGTGAGGTCGCCAGCAGCCGATCGACCACGCGTTCGTAGGCATCGCGCCGCTGATCGGCGAGGAACTCATCCACTTCCTGCAGGGTGGGGGGCAGGCCGGTCAGATCGAGAGTGACGCGTCGGATCAGGGCCGTCCGATCAGCGACAGGTGAGGGTTTCAGACCAGCCGCTTCCAATCGCGCCAGCACAAACCGGTCAATGGCATTCTTCGGCCAGGCAGTCTCGTTCACTACCGGCGGAGCAGGGCGCTCCACCTTGCGGAAAGACCAGTGCTGGCGATATTCCGCCCCCTGGGCCACCCATTGACGCAAGGCGGTCTTGTCTTTCTCCGTCAACTGGTGCTGGCTGTTGCGAGGGGGCATTCGTTCGCCGTCATCGGTCGATAGAATTCGACGCACGAGTTCGCTGTCGTCAGGCTTGCCGGGAACGATGGCCCGGTTGCCCGATTCCAGCTTCTGCAGTGCGCTCTCCCGCAGATCGAGCCGCAGTCCGGCCTTGCGCTCTTCCTGGTCCGGTCCATGGCACTTGAAGCAGATGCTCGACAGAATGGGCCGAATGGTCCGGTTGAAATCCACCGGAGCGGGTTCGGCAGCCACCACGATCGAGGGAATGCTGCAGACGGCAACCAGGATCAAATGTGAACACGCAACGCGCCAACTCAACATAGTCCCCACCTCGCCCCGGCGAATGTGTCGGTTCGCGTGCTGTCCGCGAACGAATCTCGTTATGAACAATGCAGTATAGCCGCGCAAGGGAGGCATCGGAATCACGAAGCGTAGCGCGTGAGTCTCAAGTTCAGCGCTAGATGGAGGAAAGACCTATTGAATACAGATCTCCCCTCGCCCCCGTAATCGGGGGAGAGGGGTCGGGGGTGAGGGGAAAACGCGGTCAATCCAGCTAGGTCGGGTTATCGAATACATGAGTTTCGGTCGTCCAAAAAGTCGACATCGAGATGAATCGAAGACCCCTCACCCCCAGCCGCTCTCCCCGGCGTACCGAGGCGAGGGGAGACAAATTTCTGGGAGGCGACTTGCTACCTACCCACCAGACTTCGCCTGCGTATTCGACGAGACCTGATTGTCGGTCTACCGGGGATCTGCCGGCAATTTCTTCAAGCCTTCCAGCACATTCGGCAAGGACTCTTTTAACCGCTTGATCTCCAACGGGATCGAATCATTCTGGTAGCGCACCGCGCAATAGTCGCCATACCAGGCCGCCGCCGACTGGAACACGGGTTCGGGATGCTGCTGCAGGCGGCGTGCAAATTGCGTCAATGTTTCCCAGGCGGGACGGCGAAAATCGAGGCGTTCCAGGCGTCGGTCGAGTTCCCCCAGCAGTTGGTGAAACTCGGCCGAGATCGGGTCATACTTGCGACGCACGGTGAACTTCACATGCCGCCGCCACAGGATCACGCCCCAGACAAACAAGCCGGACAACATCAACCAGCCGTGCGGGGTTGTGAAAAACAGTGAGAAAATCGTCCGGACGGCCCGCAATAGACCGGCCCACGTGCCGGCGGCCAGTTGACTACGCAATATCTGCACGCGGAGCATCAGATCGTCCCACAAATGGCTGGGCTGGATCGCATGGCTGGAGCGCGGGATGCCTGCCGAGGGGGTGGATTCGACCGTCACCCAACCGCGACCGGGCAGCCAGGCTTCGGCCCAGGCGTGAGCGTCCTTGTTACGCGCCAGCCAGTAGCCGCCGAAATAGTTGTATTCGGTCGAGACGAATCCGGTGACGTAACGACATGGGACACCCCCCAGCCGCAACAGAATGACCGTTCCCGTCGCAAAATACTCACAATGTGCCGGCGGTCGGCGGAGCAGGAAATAGGTGATGGGATCTTGCCCGACCGGCACTTTCACTCCCAACTCATAGTGATAGTTCTTCTTGAACCAGCGTGCAGCTGCGTAGACTTTTTCCTCTGGAGTCGTGCAATCGGCAAAGATCTTCCGTGCCAGCTCGTGGATCCCCGGATCCAGTTTTTCAGGCAGGTTCAGCAGTGCGGCCCGATCGAAGTTTTGTGGGAGGGGAACTGCAGGGGCAGAACTCGAAGTCGTCGAATAGGCATCGACGTCCAGCGGCAAGCGGCTCGAAAACGCGTGGTAGCTGGACTCGGGCAGCAGTTCATCAGGATAGGCGATCCCATGCCCGTCCAGCACCAATGGCGATTGCGGCAGTGTTAGCCACTCGGCCTCCAGCGGCGAGAACAACGCATCCCGCAGGGAGGCGGCCCTCCAGACCTCCATTGCATGCCAGTGTGGCGGCACATCGCGGCCGGGCGTCAATCCGGTCGCCGGCAATGGGTACGGCTTCTGGTCGACGGGAACTGGCAAGCCGGGCGGAACTTGCGCCACGGAGACTTGAGTCTGCCGGGGAGTCTCGTTCAACCAGTTCCCATTTCGATAGCGATCGAACGCGGCCCCCCGCAGGTAGCCTGGTTCACCGGCCGAATAAATCCGCAGCATCGGCAGTTGATCCTGGGCGCTGGGCCGATCGCTGATGCTGCCGAGCCGGGCGTGTCGTGAGAATCCCGCTTCGCCCGACCCATTGCCGCGCAGCATCCACTCGGTATACAGCCTTTCGAGCGTGCTCCAACTTCGTTCGAGAGACAAACTGCCCCCCACCGCCAGGGCGAAGGTCACCCCCATCGTCGCCAATGAAATCCCCACCCGGCCTCGGGACTGCCGATTCGCGGGAGGGCCCAGGGGAATCCGCTCACAGGAAAAATACGCCGCAGTGAGTACGGTGAAGGCCAGGACGGCCGCTTGAAAGACATGGCTCTGCCAGGCGGTCGTTTGCACATCGGCTGCGGCCATCAAGACACAGACACCACACAACGGATAGGCCGCCGACCAGGGTTCCTCCGACCGCTTCACCCACAGGTATGACGCCTGTAATGCCAGCCCGTACTGCCCTCCGGCATGCGCCAGGGGATAGAGAATGAACACGCGCAAGTGTTCGGGTTCATACGGGGTGAAGGCCCATTGCAGGGTAAAGGGGACCGCCAATGCCAGGGCGCCGACGAACCGCTGCGATTCCTGGAGTGGCAGCCGCCAGTTCGTCATCAACGGCGGCAAGGCGATCAGCACGGCCAGAATCGGCAGTGTCCAGGTATCAGACAGATAGGCGAACGCAGCCGCCTCAATGAAGAGGATCGCGATCGCAAATTGAAGCTGGATCCAGTGCATAACCAAAATTGTGCCACACCGGAAGCTGCCTTGTATAGCCTGGATTATTCCTTTCGTGGTAGTAACCCGAAGCGTAAGCGAGGGCGTAGCAACGAGTTGCCCTCGCTTACACTGCGGGTTACCAGAAGCGTTCCGCTTGCTCATTGAGGAGACTGGGAGTAATCCGGGTTAGACCAGCGAATTGAAACCAAGAACGAAGGACCAATGACCAAGGACAATTCTTCCAACTCGTCTTGCTGAGATCTTAAGATTCAGTTATTCCTACCGCCCCTCGGACTGCCGGGGGGTGAGTTGGCTCGACAAAATCATAAGGAAATCAGGGTCACAGACTTGGATTTCGGACAGATTTTCGGCCGGATGTCACCTGCCATTGAAGACTTCCAGCCAGCAGACAACGCCAAATCACCGCAGCAGATACGTCGTCGGGCGTTCGCCCTCCATCCGATCTTCCACAAACCTCAATCCCCCACAGAGCTTATGATTGGTGTCCCCTCAGACACCCGCGAGCCTGCCGTGATTCACCCCCGAACGGGCGTCCGTTCTGGCTGGTGGGGATTGGCGTTGGCGCTGACCGGGCTCATGTGGTGTGCTGCTCCTCCCCTGGGATGGAGATCAGTCGCCTTTGCGCAACCCGACGCAGATGCCGTCGAGGCCCGCGAACGAAACGCCCCCAAACGCCCCGTGTTTGGCGACGAAAGCCCCGAACCGTGGGAAGTGATCACCAACCCGAAGGACGCGGAATCGGGCGATCCGATTGTTAAAATCAAAGTGGAAGGGAATATCTCAATTCCCGACGCCACGATCTTGAAGTACATCAAAACACGCCGCGGACGTCCGGCCACCGCCAAGGGGGTTCGAGACGACTGCAAAGCCCTGTACGATACCCGCTGGTTCACGGAAGTGACCCCCATCTATCGGAAGACCGAAGAGGGAATCGTCCTGGTCTTTCGAGTGTTCGAACGCCCGATCCTCGACAAGATCACGTACGTCGGCAACAAGAAGATCAAGACACGTTTTCTGGAAGGTGTCACTGGCCTGCGCCAGGGCGGAGCTTTCAGTACGAGTTCCAACAAGGACGCCGCCAAGGGAATTGAACGCTATTACGTCGAGAAGGGCTATCACTTCGCCAAGGTGAGTCTGGAAAAAGGACAATCGGAAGAGGATCGCGAAGTCATTTTCCGCATCGACGAGGGTCCCAAGACAGTCGTTGTCGGCCGCCAATTCGAAGGCAACTCATTCTTCAGCGCCAGCCTGTTGACCACGAAGCTCAAGACGTCGGTCCGGATCCTGCCGCTGATCGGCGGCAAGTACAATCCGACCGATCTGGAAGACGATGTCGCCGCACTCCGCGACTACTACAACAAGCTGGGCTTTTTTGATGTGAAGATTTCGGCCAAGCCGGAATTCACCGCCGATAAAGCCAAAGTCACCATGCGGTACACAATTGTCGAAGGGACGCGTTTCAAGGTCGGCAAAATCCTGGTGCAAGGCAATCAGGTGCTGTCTACAGACACCCTGCGCAAGGACTTCGCGCTCGAGGAGAGCGACTATTTCTACGCCGACAAGCTGAATCGCGATGTTGACGGCATGACCGAAAAATATGGCGAACTGGGCCGCTTGTTCGCGGAAGTGAATGCCACCCCGATCTTCTCGAATGATCGTCCGGGAGTGGTCGATGTCCGGTATCAAATCGACGAAGACAAGGTCTATCGCATCCGGCGCATTGACCCCATCATCAACGGAGGCAGCGGGTCTGCATCGCATACCAAGGACACCGTCCCCTTAAATGCAATGGTGGTCGCGCCCGGGGATCTCGCCAATAAGAAGCTGATCGACAAGAGCCGGCGACGCTTGAGCAGCCTGGGTATCTTCGACAACAACCAGCTCGCGGGGACTGCCCCCAAGATCGATATTCGCCCGGTTCTGAATATGGGCAGCCGTCCCAGTTCCAACTCGATGGCACGCGCCCAAGGGGCGGACGGCGACGAGAATCCGGTCCAGCGCACTTCGAAACCGATCGCTCCGTCGTATCCGATTCCCGTATTCGTGAAAGATCCGGCCACGACCACGGCCGAAGACGAGGACCAGCAGGAATACGAAGATTTGCAATCGCGGCTGAGCACTCGCGAAACGCTGCAACGATTGTTCAACGAACCTGTGAGCTCGCAGCATGCTCCTGAAGCGGACGCAGCCGAAGAAGAAACAATTATCCGCGCCCAGGGACCAGCGTTGGACTACAACCGACCTGGACAGAATCCGCTGTTCAACAATTCTCCGCAGGGCAACCCGTATGGAAATCCCAATTTGAATCCGTCGCCCGACGCTCCGGGTTGGGTCGACCTGGTGCCGGAAGTGACCGAAACCCAGACGGGACGCATCAGCTTCGGCGTTGGTCTCAATAGCGACGCCGGATTCCTTGGAAACGCCATCATTGATGAATCCAACTTCGATATTACGCGTGTTCCCACCAGTTTTCGCGACATCATGAACGGCACCGCCTTCCGCGGTGGCGGCCAGCAGTTCCGGTTGGAAGCAGTCCCGGGTAATCAGGTCAGCCGTTACCTGGCCAGTTGGCGCGATCCCTTCTTCCTGGATACCAGCTTCAGTCTGGGAGTCAGCGGATTCTATTACACGCGTGTCTTCCAATACTGGAACGAAACCCGCACCGGTGGCAAAATCACGCTCGGCCGGCAAATCGACAATTTCTTGTCAGCCACGTTTGCCTTGCGACTGGAAGATGTGGACGTCTATGGCGCCCCGAACAACCCGCCCGCCCTGCTGACTCAATCGCTGGGACACAGCCTGCTGTCCACAGCCCGCGTCGGATTGATTCACGACACTCGTGACAGTGCGTTTCTGCCAACTGAAGGTCACTACCTGGAAGCGGGCTACGAACAGGCGTTTGGCGATTTCAGTTACCCACGCGTTGATTTGACGGCTCGTCAGTATCGCACCATGTATCAGCGGCCAGACGGCGAAGGCCGGCACATTCTGGCCCTGAATGCCCAGATGTCCTACACCGGCGATGACACGCCGATTTACGAACGCTTGTTCGCAGGCGGTTTCTCCAGCTTCCGCGGCTTCCAATTCCGCGGAGTCACACCGGTCGAAAACGGCGTCGGTGTCGGTGGTCAGTGGATGGCCTTGGGAAGTGCCGAATACATCTTCCCGCTGACGGCCTCCGAAATGGTCCGCGGCGTCGTGTTCACCGACTTCGGTACGGTGGAGAACACGGTGGCCTTCAAGGACTTCCGAGCCACCGCCGGCTTCGGATTGCGGGTTACGATTCCCGCCATGGGCCCGATGCCCATCGCCCTGGACCTGGGCTTCCCGCTCGCCCAGCAGGCGGACGACCAGACCCGCATGTTCAGCTTCTATGTGGGCTTCCTGCGCTAACAGCCTGCAAAAGCTACGCGGATGGGACAGCAGTTTCCTCTCATAAGTCCCATGTGTCCCATGTGTCCCATGTGTCCCATGTGTCCCATCAGTCCCATGAATTTAATGGGACACATGGGACTTATGGGACTTATGGGACTTATGCAACCGCCGCTGAAACCTTTGGGCAACGCGTCGCCGTGAACCTGTGATAAAATTCTGGTGTCTCGACTGTCTTAGAGATCCATTGCCAGCACAGCGGCGAAATCATTCTTTCGTCCATAGGTTCCACGATCATGAATACGACTCAACTGCGAAAGCTCGGAGTTCCCGAAGCCTGCATCACGCCGGCCATCCAGGCCATTCAACTGGTGGCCAAAGCGGGACGCATGAAGGGGACCGGTCTGCGACAGCAAATCCGCGAAATCGTCGAGCGGCCCGAACTGCATACCGGCGACGCCGACTTCGGCGCCTTCGCGCAAAGCGTGATCGCCGATCGCGAATTCATTGTGCATGAGCCCATTACGTACCAGACCTGGGGCACGGATATTGATCCCGGTGCGCACGTCCAAATGCGGCAGGCTTGCTCGGTCCCCGTCGCCGTCGGTGCGGCGCTGATGCCTGACGCCCATATCGGATACGGTTTGCCCATCGGCGGGGTACTCGCGTGCGACAATGCAGTGATTCCCTATGCGGTGGGGGTTGATATCGCCTGCCGCATGAAGCTGTCGATTCTCGATCTACCGGCGGAATCACTGTCGAGCAAGTCGCTGCAGTACGAGCACGCCCTTGAAAAAGGAACGCGATTCGGGGTCGGATCCACCCACGAGAAGCCCCAGGACCACGCCGTCATGGATGTGGACTGGACCGTAACCAAGGTGACGCGCGAATATCGCGACAAGGCGTGGAAGCAACTGGGAACGTCGGGATCGGGAAACCATTTCGTCGAATTCGGCGTGTTGACGCTGGCTCAACGCGATGAGGAACTGGGCCTGGATGCGGGCGAGTATGTCTCATTGCTAAGCCATAGCGGAAGTCGCGGAACGGGTGCGGCCGTGTGCAGCGTATACTCGAGCATTGCCCAGACCCGATTGCCCTCGCGCTACACGGAACTGGGCCGCCTAGGTTGGCTGGGTCTGGATACGGAAGCAGGACAGGAATACTGGGCGGCAATGAATCTGATGGGCGAGTACGCCGCCGCCAATCACGCCGTGATTCATCGGCTCGTGGCAAAATTATTGGGGGCCAAAGTCCTGGCGGGAGTGGAAAATCATCACAACTTTGCCTGGAAAGAAATCCACAACGGTCGTGAAGTCATCGTCCACCGCAAGGGAGCCACACCCGCCGGAGCCGGAGTCCTGGGAGTCATCCCCGGATCGATGGCCACCCCGGCATTCGTAGTCCGCGGGAAGGGGAACGTCGCGAGTCTGCTGTCGGCATCGCACGGTGCGGGACGCCGAATGTCGCGTACCAAGGCTCGCGATACCTACAATTGGAAGTCGGTGAAGAACGACCTGGCCGCGAAGGGCATCAAGGTCCTGTCGGCAGGAGCGGACGAAGTGCCCTACGTCTACAAAGATATCTTCGAAGTCATGCAGGCCCAAACCGACCTGGTCGATACGATCGCGCGGTTTGACCCCAAAATCGTGAAGATGTCCGACGACGGCCAGGCCGAGGACTAGCGAAAGGACCTATGGGATCATAAGTCCCATAGGTCCCATTAGTCCTATCCGTCCCATTCTTCGCTGCAAACGGCCGTTTTCATGAACAAACGTATCTAAACTCACCCCTTCGGTATCGACAAGACCCCGAATACGCTAGACTAGCGTTTTTGAGTCTGTCGGAGTCTGCGTGATGTCGGTCCCCAAAGTGGCCATTGTTGGCCGTCCCAATGTCGGTAAAAGTTCTCTGCTCAACTGGTTGACTCGACGCCGAATCTCGGTCGTCGATCCCGCGGCTGGCGTGACTCGGGATCGTGTTACGTTCCTGATGCACGAGCAGGATCGCTACTTTGAGCTGATCGATACCGGCGGGATTGGCATCGTCGATTCCGACGACCTCTCGGAAGACATCGAACGCCAGATCCAAAAAGGGATCGACGACGCCACCGTCGTGTTGTTTGTGGTCGATGGCAAGACCGGTGTCGTGCCGCTGGATGTCCAAGTCGCCGAACGCCTGCGCGGCATCAAAAAGCCGATGTTGATCGTCGTCAACAAGTGCGACTCACCCAAGCAGGATCTCGATATCGCCGAGTTCTATAAACTCGCCAAAGCCGAGATACTCTGCACCAGCGTCCTGGGCGAACGCCATCGCGAAGAGCTCATCGAGGGCATCCTCGAACTGCTCCCCCCGCCCGGCGTCGATGAGTCATCCGAAGGCGATGAACTCGCGGAACAGCCCGAACTGAAGCTGGCTATCGTCGGCCGCCGTAACGTCGGAAAAAGCACGTTCATCAACGCTCTGGCACAGACCGAGCGGATGATCGTCAGCGAAATCGCCGGCACCACGCGCGACAGCGTCGACGTGCGGTTCGAACTCGACGGCAAGGCGTTCATGGCGATCGACACCCCCGGTGTCCGCAAAAGGAAGAGTCTCGCCAGCAACGTCGAATTCTACGGTCTGGTCCGGGCCCAGCGCAGCATTCGCCGGGCGAATGTCGTCCTGATGTTCTTCGATGCCACGCAACCGATTTCACGCGTCGATAAAAAACTGGTCCATTACATCGCCGAGAACTACAAGCCGTGTATTTTTGTCGTCAACAAGTGGGATCTGGCCCAGGCCAAGGGGATGACGACCCGCAAATGGTCCGAGTACGCCATGAAGACATTCGCTTTCATGCGTCACGTGCCAATCGCGTTCATCACAGCCAAGGATGACCGCAACACCAAGCAGTTGATCAACCTGGCCCAGTCGATCTGTAAGCAGGCCCGCATCCGCGTGACGACCGGTCAGTTGAACCAGGTGTTGCGAGCGGCCATCTTGCGCAATCAGCCGTCTACAAAAATCGGCAAACGTCTGAAGATCTTCTACGGCACGCAGGTCGCCACCGAACCGCCGACGATCGTCCTCAAGGTCAATCTCCCCGAGCAACTCGACCGCACCTGGATTCGGTACTTGCTGGGCATTCTGCGCGAGCAGTTGCCGTTTCAAGAGGTCCCGATCAAGCTGCATATCCGCGGCCGTACTCAAGGTACGGTCCACGCGTTGGGTGTGGATGAAGTCGCCGACGTGTCGGAGATTTACTCAGACGACGAACGCGTCACCGCCGGCGAAGATGAACTCGATGTGGTCGCGAACGACTTCGACGAATTCGTTGAAGGATAAAGTAACGGCGTTCTAAATCGCGTTCGTTTCCGTGACGACTGATTCGTGCGGTTCGTCTCGAAAGCGGTAGCCGACCCCACGGACCGTTTCCACCAAAACCGCACGCGCGCCAAGCTTCTGACGCAGCGACCGCACGTGGACGTCGATCGTTCGCTCGAAGGCGTTCGCATCTTCACCGCGGGAAGCATCCATCAGTTCGTTGCGATTGAAGGTCCGGCCTGGCTGCCGCAACAAGGTCCACAACAACTTGAATTCGGTGGGAGTCAGCGGCAATTCGCTCTCTTCCGCGACCGCTCGATGATGCAATCGGTCGAGGGTGATTCCCTGTCGGCTGACCACATCGACCGACTGTTCCTTGAGGTGCGGTCGCCGCAGCAATGCCTTGACCCGCTGCACCAGCGGCTTCATCTTGAACGGTTTTGTCACGTAGTCATCCGCTCCCATGTTGAAGCCGACCACTTCGTCGATTTCTTCGGTCCGGGCCGTCAACATCAGGACGGGAATCTCACGTGTTCGAGGATCACCGCGCAACTGGCGACAGACTTCCAAACCCTCGATCAGCGGCAGCATCAAGTCAAGAATGATGAGATCCGGGAGCAGGCTTTGAGCTCGCCGCAGGCCGTCTTGCCCATCGTAAGAACACGTAACTTCGAAGCCCTCTTTACGTAACGCGTAACTTAAGGGATCGCTAATGCCGCGTTCGTCGTCGATTAACAGAATCTGCTGATTAGACATACGCTCTGAAATCCTGGGACAAGGTCACACCGCTCGACGTCGCTCGGTGCATCAACACCAGGCATCCCTTCCCGCGCATTGTTTAAGTGCCCTAACAAAACCGGTTGTGGGAAGTTCAGGACCGCGATATTGCAGGCGGTTCTGAACTGACGCAGAGGTTTTGTTAGAGTTTATAAGGGTAATATGCCAACCTTGCGTTCAGAGGGGAACTCCATACCGGTTAAGATTTGATGAAGAGGCAAAGTAGGTGTTCTATTTATCCGACAGGATTTTGCCGTGCCGACCGCTTGTGTTCGTCGTAAATCGCTTCCATTTCGGTCAGCGACGTCTGCTGCATCGTGCGGCCCTGGGCCTTGAGCTGGCTTTCAATCGCCTGAAAGCGGCGGGCGAACTTTTGATTGCTGCGGCGGAGTGCGTCCTCGGGATTGATCCCCCAGCGACGCGCCAGATTGGCCACGACGAACAACACGTCACCGAGCTCATCTTCAATGCGCTCCAGACGATTGGCATCCGGTGCAGAGGGAGTCGGCTGACTGCCTCGCGATTCGATCTCCTTTCTCGACACGGGCGGCGCGCCGTCAGGAAACAGTTCCGTCGCCAGTTCGCTAGTCTCTTCGTGCAGTTTCGCCCACAACACATCGCGGTTCGGCCACTCAAAGCCGACCTTGGCCGCCTTGGATTGCAAGCGGACAGCGCGCGCCAATCCAGGCAAGGCCAGTGGAACGCCATCCAGGGCGGACTCGCGACGCTTCTCCTGCAGCTTCACCTGTTCCCAATTCCGCAGGACATCGTCAGCGGTATGCGCCTGTCCCTCGCCAAACACATGCGGGTGCCGGCGGATGAGTTTTTCCGTGATCCCATCCACCACTGGAATCAAATCAAATCGACCTTCATCGGCCGCGATCTGGGCATACAGTACGACCTGCAATAACAGGTCACCGAGTTCCTCGGAAATGGCCACATTGTCATCCGCATCGATCGCTTCAAAGACTTCGAAGGTCTCTTCCAGCGTGAAGGGTTCGATGGTTTTCAACGTCTGTTCGCGATCCCAGGGGCAGCCATCCGGAGCGCGCAGGCGGGCAACGACCGCCACCAGTTTCCAGAAAGCATCTTTGACGAGTTGAGCATCAGGGGGCGTGCCGGGAACGGGATGCATAAAGACCTTCTTGTAGCCCGACTCACTGAGTCGGGACTGAATTGATTACGGAATGCACCCGACTCAGTGAGTCGGGCTACGTCAGCGCCAATGCCGGCCCCGTTTGCGACAGTTTGAGAAACATCTCGGCGAGTCCCTTACAGCCGGTGCGTGCCTGCAGTTCAGCCAACGTGCCTTCACTGACGAGACGTCCGCGATGGAGCAGGCCGAACCGGTCGCATAGGTTCTCCGCTTCGTCCAGATGATGAGTGCTCAAGATCACCGCCTTCCCCTGGTCTCGCAGGTGGGCCATGAACTCATGCACGACCTGGCTGCCGAGGACGTCGAGCCCCAAGGTCGGCTCGTCGAGCAACATGACAGGGGGCGAGTGAATCAGCGCTCGAGCGAGGTGCAACCGTTGTTTCTGGCCCGTACTCAGCGTTCCGCAGCGTCGATCGAGGAGTTCCGTAATCCCGAGGATCTTACTGAGCCGTTCGACTTCGCGTGACGCGACATCTACAGGCACCCCGTACAAATCTGCGAAGAACATCAACATCTCGCGCACCGACAACCATTGATAAACACCCGCGCTGGCGGAAACCAGCCCGACGCGGCGTTTGACTTCGTCGGGGGCGGTTGTTGAGCGAAATCCGCCAATGATGGCCTCACCCGACGTCGGCTCCAGCAGGCCCAGCAACATGCGAATGGTCGTTGTTTTCCCGGCGCCGTTGGGACCGAGCAATCCATAAACCTCGCCCGGCCGGACCGTGAACGACACGCCATCGACCGCCTGCACGCGGCCACCGCGAGGCAGCGGGAATTCTTTGGTCAGTCCGTGAACTTCAATCATGGAAGGATCCGGCAGGAATAAGAAATGACGAATGACTAACAAGGACGACTTCAAGTCGTCCCTCCCTTTAGACATTAGGATTTAGACATTAGACATTTCCCCCCACTATAGCCACTTCGGCTGCGATTCACTCGCCGGTGCTCGCTGCGAGGGCAGCCCGGTCGCCTGGCTCAGCAACTTGTGGTTGCGATAGAAGGTGCGTTCGACCCGGCCACGCCAGACCAGCGTCTGTGTGCCTTGCGTGTTCTTCACCCACAAGCGATACGGACCGCCACGCCACGGGCATAACCAGTCGGCCAGCGGAGCCACGCACGTGGACCACAGCCCCAGCAGGAGGGCCTCACCCAGACCGCTCCGTTCTTCCCAGCCGGTCACGATGTTGGACTGGTCCTTCAGACTAAGCTGGCTGGTGTAGAACGGCAGAAACGAAAGCCGGTAGGTCCAGGTGATCTGCTGTGACGAAACCGTGATCGTGCGAAATGTTCCCAAGATCAGCAGACTGATCAAACAGCAATCGAGCTTCACCGAAGAAGGCCAATCGGAAATCAGCAAGTAACCACTCCACCCGCACACCAGGACCTTCCGCAGCCACAACAGCGGCCGCGGACGCAAGGTGATGACGGATTCTCGATCAACGCTCGCCGGCTTGATGTGAATTCGGCGAATCCGGGGCTGTGCGAGGTCCTGATCCGTGTTCCCGGGGGCCCGGGTTGCCAGTAAGACCGCATTCGGTTGTCGAAGTGTCGTTTCCATACTCATGACAACGTATTCCCGCAGCAAAAGGATCATTCCACACGGGTCAGACCCCGTCGGCTGCCGGGAAGGTTCACGGACTTTTCGGATTTGTCATTAAAGTCACCTCGCACTTAGCTGCTCGCACTGCGGTAACTGCGGAGAGCAAACAAGAAAATCACCCGTGAAATCAGCAGGCTGCAGACCGCCGCGGCGACGGCGACCACTCCCAGCCAAGATGGCGAAAGTGCTTTCTGTACCAGCACTTGGGCTGGAACCGTCACCACCACCAGGATGGGGATGCAGTAGGTAAAGACCGACAACAACACGCCGCCTCCCCAGATGGCCCGGCCGGTGTAGATTTCACGCGGATAGCGGGCAAAAATCGTGATGTAGAACCAGAAATCTTGTAATCCCTGGTTGCGTCCCATCCAGACGCTGGTCGAGGCCAGGCTGATCATCAGACTGTAGAAAAAGATGACCGCCATCGCGATCAAGCCCAGATACATCAAGACCTGCAGCGCACCGACGGGACGGCCGAGGTTCCACAGTGCGTAACCGAGCAACGTGAACGAAAACGAAAGCTGGCTGAACGCGGCCAGATCGATTTTTTCGAACGACACCAGAAATTGGGTGTCGATCGGCTTGAGCAACGCGAAGTCCAAGTTCCCGGTGCGGATCGCTTCGCTGAGATTGGCGCAATTGGGCAGAAACAACGCCTCGGTCAGCGTGTTGATAATCATGCTGGTCGCCATGAAGGCGAAGAATTCATAGCGCGTCCAGGTGTTGATTTCGGGGACCTTCGCGAAGATCACCGAAAACAGGAACAACTGAGAGATGAACCAGATCCCCTCGGTGATCACCTGAATCCAGAAGTTCGCCCGCATCGACAACTCGCGAATCAGCGAATTGCGAAGAAAGGTCCAGAAAACTCGGAAATAATGCGACTGCGGCATATCCTAGTCCCGTAGGTCAGGCTGTGCCTGACGCTGGCTACGAAGAGTTTTTCGCCACGGATGAACACGGATGAAACACGGATAAAGACAAGGTAATAGCCACACCTTTACCGATTCGAAACGATGTCGTCGGTGACCGGGTTGGCACAATCAGTCGACGCTCGCCTACGCTGACCCAATCCGTGTTTCATCCGTGTCCATCCGTGGCTAAAAACTCCTTCTCCTAATCAAAAAACGGGAACAGTTTTTTGGCATTATCCTTGGTCAACGGAGAACCATACTCGCAGCCTTCAAACGCTTCGGCGAATTCAATTTTGGCGCCACGTTCCGGACCGTAGGTCGCGATCAATTCTTCCCGGAACCGATTGGCGACCTGATTGAGACGTTCCCTGGCCTGGGTTGCCAGCCACTCCCGACGCTGCTCCACATCCGTGGGAACTTCGTGCAGGACCCCCTGATTGTACGGCAGCCATTCATAGAACTGGGACACGTGGGCCGCCTGCATGTCAATGATCTTCTCGACGACCGGAGTCACATCCACCACGACTGTTGGCTGGAACGGATAGGGTCGCTGAAATTCATCTGATAGGAACGCAATGACCGGATTGATCTTCAAAAAGGGAACATCCGGCACGACTGCCGGCACGGTCACCATGTAGGCCGCGTCGCAGACCAGTTGCGAGGTCATCCGATGATCAGGGTGATAGTCATTGGGCCGATGCGTCAGAATCAGGTCGGGCTGAAACCGGCGGATCATCGAAATCAGTTCCCAGCGGACGGGAATCGAGGCGACCAGTTGACCATCGTGGTTCGGCAGGACCTCGTATTCGACCCCGCACACCGCACTCGACGCCAGAGTTTCCTGAGCCCGCCGCGCGGCCAGTGGAGGCCCCGAAATCTCATGATGGCCGGCGTTCCCATTCGTCACACTGACAAATCGCACCACATGCCCCTGCTGCCTGTAAAGCGCAGCGACGCCCCCCGCCTTGATTTCACAGTCATCGGGATGAGCACCAATCACCAGGATGCGGAGCGGGGTCAAGGTTTGCAGCGACACGGGATTCTGATCCAGTAGGGGAGAGAGTTGAGGGATGTCATTACGTTAACAGCAGCCGAGACAGCCATCAATTGTTGAAGCGACAACGGAACGAAAATGACGAACGACGATGGAATGACTAATGTCTAATGACTAATGTCTAAAAGGGCCAAGGACAAAGGGCCAAGGACAAATAATAACAGGGCAGATGCCGGTTCCACCCGCATCCACCCTGGTTGTTTTTGAATTGTCGCACGTAACATGTAACTAGAAGTCGCCATACGTGGTATTGAAGCGAGGAGCAAATCGAGGTTGGCTGTGCTCGTGGCTGGTGCGAACGTGTCCGGTCCGCTGAGTCGCCCGGCCCGATCGGACATCGACCACCGTCACTTTGACGAATCCATTTTGAAAGCGGACGGCGCTCCACAAGGATTCCTGGTAGCTGCGGTCGCTATTGATGTCGCGATCATTGATGCGCACGATCTGATCACCACGTTCCAGACCCATCCGATCGGCAGTCGAGCCCGGATTCACGGAATCGACGACCATTCCCCAGCGATTCAGATGCCCCATGATGCCCAGGCGGGGAGTCGCTGCCGGATTGACGGCGGGAGGAACGATGGGACGCAATCGAGGTTGGAACGGCAGGGGTGCTGCAACGGCACTACCAACGCCAGCCAGCGAAACGACGGTGACAGCAACCAAGCCCCAGACGGTGCGTTGAACTTGAGTATTCATGATTTTGACTTCCTTGTGTTCGTTTTTGAATCAGCCACAACCGAGCTGCTAAATCACTCTGATGTCAGCGTCATGGGTTCTCAGTTGGGCCGACGAGAAATCAAATTGCAGGTTGCGTGCCAATTGATCTGAAATGAAATTCAACCAGAACTATCAGTCCTAATACCATTAATTAAAATGGTTTACGTCTATATCAATTCCAATATAGCCCTGCGATCCACATCACGGCACCATTCCAGAAGACATCCAATTGACTTGTGTGCGTATTCATATTGAATACATTTTAGGCACAACTGTTTGTCCTTTGCGTCCCTTTGGTCCTTTATGTCACTTGAATTCAACGCGACCTCAGGGACTAAAGGGACGCAAAGTATTGTGAATAGATGCCTGTCCTTTGCATCCGATGTGTCCTTTGCATCCGATGTGTCCTTTGCATCCGATGTCCTTGCGTCCGAAGGCAATTCCTGCCGATTGGAATGGTTTTTCATTCAAACCAGCGCCCAATTGATTCCACGGCCAATGGTCGCTCTTGACGGTGATTTGGACATCAATATAGTGCCTGAATCGCGATCCGCGCGTTCGGGAAAACTCACCAAGGGAGCGATATGCGTCGTCTGCTCAATCCGATTCTGCTGGTAGCGTGCAGCTTCCTGCATGGATGCATGGCCGC
>CAMAVF010000097.1 GCA_945861445.1 Planctomicrobium piriforme
ATCGGGCGTTGGCGATGGTCCGGGATCGTGGTCGCCGGGTCGATTCCCAGGTGCCGATACAGGTTGGCCATGATGTTGCCGGGCGTGTAGGGAGTCCCTTTTGCACGCGCCGCGTGGGCATCCGTTTCGCCGATCACCTGGCCAGTCCGAAAGCCTCCCCCCGCCAGCACGGCGGCGCCCGCTTCGGGCCAATGATCGCGGCCGGCAATCCGTGACACGCGCGGGGCTCGGCCAAACTCACCCCACATCACCACTGCCACATCCTGCTGCAGACCCCGGTCGTGCAGATCGTTCACTAAGGCGTGAAAACCTTGATCGATTTTTGGCAACTGATCGCGCATATCCCGGAAGTTATGCTCGTGAGTGTCCCAGTCTCCCACTTTTAATGTCACCACATTGACCCCAGCCTCAACCAGACGCCGAGCCTGCAAAAATGTTTCGCAGTATTTCCCATACCGAGCATGCGTTTCGGGCGACTCTTGCGAAACTTCAAATGCCTGTCGGACCTTGGACGAAGTGATCATCTCGAGCGCGCGTTGAGTAAACGCATCCGTGTTGGGCAGCACGCCGGCGTATTCGGCTTTCCGACTCAGCGCGTCAAATTCGCTCAACAACTGCCGTCGGCCCTGCAGTCGGCCGAGTGAAATGCCGCGTGCCAGGGACAGGTTGGCGAGTCCTTCCGCGCGGGGAACAAACGGCCGATGAGTGGGGCCCGTGTAGACGGGACCTTCGTTGTCGTACAAGCCGGGCGGCTCGTACATCAGGCTGACATAGGGCGGCAGACCATCTGGCCGGGGGCGCAGATAACTGACCACCGACCCGAACGCCGGTCGTTTTCCGCGATCAGGAGACCCCGTAATGATGTAGTGCGGAGTATGGTCCCCCAGATCGTTCGACTTGATGCCGCGGACAATCGCGAGCTTGTCCATCATCTGAGCGTGCCGGGGCAGAAACTCACACAGATCAACCCCCGGCACGTTCGTCGAAATGGAGCGAAATTCCCCGCGCACTTCGGGCGGAGCGGCCGGCTTCATGTCATAGCTGTCGATATGCGAGGGCCCGCCGCGCAGCCAGATCATGATGACCGACTTGCCCCGCCCCGTTCGTTCAGGCGACGCAGCCTGCAACCGCCAGACATCCGCCAGGGACAGACCGGCAACACCCAGCCCGCCGACTCGCAGGACCTCGCGCCGAGTCATCCCATCGCACAACTTGACTCCACGTCCGAGAACGCTCAACAAGGCAGCTTCTCCTCAAAACGTATTTCAAAAGGCAACAATCGGGAGGGCGAGGCTCCTGCCGAGCCGAATACGACCGCAGGTCGGCGTCCGCCGGAGGCAACATTGGAAGCCTCCGGCGGTCGCCGAGCTAAAGCTCGTGTTAGGCTCCGCAGGAGCGTCGCCCTCCCGTTGCAATCTCACAAAGTTCAGTTCGCAGGACACCGCCTGCCACTGCGGCCAAGCGCCATACTCCCGCAGTCGTATTAGCATCAGATTATCCGAAAACAACGACACGAGCCAAGACAAATCACCAGCACTCGAACTCTTTGATCCCTTGGAATTCGCTCTTATCTTCATCAGTGGGCACACTTGCCCGTCTCCCATGCCTTCAGACAGAAGCGAGCGCATTTTTAACCCTGACATTCATGAGGAAAAATCATCCACAGATTTCGCAGATGACGCAGATGAATTCCCCTCTTCTTCATCTGCGTCATCTGCGAAATCTGTGGATACATCCTTCCTACTCTCTGCTCACTCCGCTCACCTGACCGCCTTGACTTTCGAGTTGATAAATGTTTCAACGTCCAGTAAAGAACGCCGATTTGCATCGCACATTGTCTTTCCTGAAAATGCCGTCTCATAAAGAATCGCAGGGTGACAGTGGTGTAAAATCCTGTGCCACCCAGCCAGCAAACGACGACTTCGTCATTGATCCGCGCCTTTCCGCCAACGGCCAGAAAGTACAATGCACGCGGCCGTCGGGAAAGGAAAGTGGCTCGATCTAGCGGCCATCCCATTCGATCGTGCAGTGCGGCAGCGTCGCCGCCAGTTTCTTCACCCCCTCGGCCGTGACCTGAGTTTCTTTCAGGTTGAGTTGTTCCAATCCCTTGAGATGGACCAGCCCGGCGTCACTTACTTGAGTTTGATGCAAGTTGAGGTATGTCAGCTGCGTGAGGTCCTTGAAGAGTGCCAACCCGGAATCTGTCACATTGGTATGCGTGAGGGTCAGATTTGCGAGGTTCTTACAGTCCTTGAGATGGGCCAATCCCACATCGCCAATCTGCGTATAGTGCAGACTAAGGCTCGTCAGGCACTGGCTGTCCTTGAATTGAGCCAGTCCCGCATCACTCACCTGGGTCAGGGCAAGATCAAGGACCGTCAGTTTGCAATTCTTGAAGTGTGCCAACCCGGCATCGGTCGCCTGCGTGACCCCCAAATGGAGGTCCGTGAGGTTCTGGCAATTCTGGAAGTTGGCCAGCCCGGCATCGGTCAAGTGCGCACTGTGCAAGTTGAGGGATGTAATGTGCTGGCAATTCTTGAAGACGGCCAGGCCTGCATCGTTAACTTTCGGACTCAGCTTCGAATCCACGGCCGTCAGTTCAAACGCCCCCGGCGGTAGGTCACGCGTGGCCTCAATCGGCCGTTCCTGACCGTTCTCCTTGATCTTGATCGTGCCGCCGATTGACAACACGTACTTGGCCGCACGGCGATCGGGATCTTCACTGAGCACGGGGACGAGATTCGACTGCACCCACTTCGCTCCCAAGATCTTGCCATGATGGTTGTTGCCGGACGAGTCCTTCAATTCATTACCGGTTCCTTGGTCGAAGTGATAGAGTGCCAGCGTGTGTTCGTCACGGACGAAAGGCCCCGGTTTTAAAGGTGCAGTGGGATCACGCGCAATCCGTGATACGCGGACTTCGTCGATCCTCCCGGCAAAGTAGGCCCCTCGGCCTTCCGGCAGCGGAACCGGATAGCCCGCGGCGATCAGCGAAATCACGTCATCGCGACGAGTCAACAGTGGAGTCCATTCCTTCTGAATCAGCTTGCCATCCAAAGCCAGTGATAAACGAACGCCGTCCAACACCGCCACCAATTCCACACTCCGGCCCGGAATCAAGGTCCCCATTGCGACCTGTCCCGCCGTGCCCGTCTGCGTTTGCAGGATGGATCCCCAATTACCATCGCCACCGGCCAGTCCGAACCAGGTTGGTCCGCACATTTGGAGTACGGACTCGGCTCCGACAAGACGGCTGGGGAAGACACGAGCTTCGATGGTCAGGGGGTGACTGCCGTCAAATTTCAGAGTGGGCAATTCTACGCAGTCGTCAACTCCGTCGAAATACAGGGCAAAGTTTCGAACGACGGCGCTCGCCTCCTTCTTTCTGGCCCGTTTTGCCACGTCCTTGTCTGCGACTCGAGCGGGGTTTGCGGACTTGCTGTTGCTGCGCATCGCGAACGCGATTCCCAGCAGCACCAACATGACCACCGCCGAGGAAATCATGAGCCCCGTGCGGGACAACACAAACGGCAACACGCCGCCCCTCGTGACCGATGTGCCCCGGCGCTGTCGATCGGCGTGGGCGAGAGCCAGAGTTTGGTCGGCACGCGGATCGGTACCGATCTCCCCCGAGGCCGCATTGATCGTCTCACCCTCGGACGTTCGGGCAGACACTGCAGTGCCCTTCAAGCCGGACGGCACGGCGCTCGAACCTGAAGTATTCCCGTCACCATTGAGCTGCTTGAAGAACTGTTGCAACTCAAAGTTGGTCCCGGCGGCGTCACTGCTCGTTGCAACCACCGCGTTGGTAGCGACAGCAATCGTGGGCGATCCACTCGCGAGGCAGCGTTGCAATTCCTCGATCACCTGCGTCATCGTCTGCGGTCGATCTCCCGGCCGCTTGGCCACCATCCGCTGAAAGACCTGATCAGCCGCCGTCCAAATCGACTTGTCGGCCCGCGACAGGGACAATCCACCAGCCAGATGCACGGGCGAAATCGACGGCGCGGGGTCGCCCGGCGCCTGGCCTTCGTCTCGCGGATTGAGCAGGCTGCTCAACGACGGGATCGGCGAGTTCTGATGCGCCATCAGCTTCTTCATGATCGTGTCGCCCTCGTAGGCAACGCGGCCGGTCAACAGAAAGTACAGCGTGATGCCCAGGCTGTAGACGTCGCTTCGCGCATCCGCATGCTTGGTGTCCATGGCCTGTTCGGGGGACATGTAGTCCACAGTCCCCATGATCGTGCCGGTGCTGGTCAGCCCAGCCCCTTCGGAACTGCCGCCGACAGCCCCCTCGATCCGCGCCAAACCCATGTCTAAGATCTTCACCGTGCCTTTCGCCTCGAGCAACAGGTTTGCGGGCTTGATGTCGCGATGAATCACTCCCTGTTGGTGGGCAAATTCGAGTCCCCTGGCCGCCTGAATAATGCAATCCACAGCACGAGCGACCGGCATGGGGCCGTGCCGCTGGATCACGACGGACAGGTCGGTCCCTTCCACGAATTGCATGACCAGGAAATGAGTACCGTTCGCCTCGTCGGCGTCGAATGCGGTGACAATGTGTGGATGATTGAGTTTGGCGGCAGCCTGAGCCTCGCGTTGAAACCGCTTTACCGCTTCGGGCGACTTCATCGCCGCAGCCGACATCACCTTCAGTGCCACGATCCGCTTCATCCGACGATGCTCGGCCTTCAGCACCATCCCCATCCCGCCCTGGCCCAGCATGTCGAGGATGACGTAATTGCCCAGGGTCAAAGATTTGCCCTTGCCGGCGTAAATCTGCTCGGCCTGAAACTTGGTCAGCTTCTTCTGATTGATCAGCAGCCGGGCCAGTTGTTCACCGTCTGCCGGCCGCTGGTCAGCGTGCGTGCCGGCCAATATCGCCTGGATGTCATCGGCCAACATCAGACTGGATTCGACGAGCTGCCTTGTGAATTGATCAAGCGAAACTGCCATAAAAAGTAGTCGCCACGCAAGTCACCTTGGGCAAGGCCGAGTGACAGATTCTCCGATGAGTCTCACGGACATTCAGCAGACGAACAGCATACCTCAGCCTCAATCGGGATTCTAGACGCGTCACGACAACGTGGTGGTACGCCTGCCGTATAGCGGACATTGACCGATACCGAAAGGAGACATCAAGCCGCTACCAGTCCTCCATCCCGGCCGCATGCTGCTCGGCGAATTACTCGAACGGAATTGGACCATCCAGGAACTCGCCGAGAACCCCGGCGAACATCCGGCCCACATGCAGGATTTCCTGATAGAGTTTGCAGACCTGACTTCGGAAATATCAGACTCCCCAACTGGAGTATTATTCGCACCCCCGTCTACCACCGCAGTTGAAGCCGAAGGCCGAACGCAAGTAGCGAGGTAGGTCTTGGAAAGGCAATTGTCCGAAAGCCTATGTAAGTGATGCCCAGGAACCCGGCGGTCCAGAGGAATTGTTGCCACTTCCACTGTTCCATGTAGTTAGTGTTCACGAATAAAAGATCAGGTAGCCCAAGATTCCAACTGGAAATTTTCAAAAGTTCATCGCGTTCAACAGGAATACGCCCAGGCAGCCGACGAGCAACAACCCGAGTAGAGCAGTGATGATCGCCACCGGGCTTTTGTGATAGATTCCCGCACCGACGCCGACGAGGCCCGTCACAACGCTCGTCAGCACCAGCGGGACGAATGCGCAAAACGCCAGAAAGATGCCGACCAGGACAATAAGTGGCAAACTGGCCCACGCGAGACACGCTAAAGTCAACGATGTGATCCCAATACGTGCCGGTGACAGACCAAACACGGTATTGGACGGCTGGTCGCTCATCTCCGACTTCCTCTCAACGATTGGACCGGGTCATTGACCGTCGGCATTGCTTTCCGGCATCTCAACAAGTTTCGGGCTGGTCGTGTTTGAGGCGCGGTTCGCCAGACCCACGCAGAGAAAGATCGCCAGGTAAAGCATCGTCGGCGCGTAGACGATCATGAGCAGGATGCCGTACAGACTGCCATCTCGATGAGTATTCGGCTGAACTCCCATGAAGATCACCGGGAGCATGGGAATGATCGGCAATCCAGCGGCGATCCGCGCTGCCGGTTGCTTCACCGCCCAAATTGCCGCCGCTTGCAGCGGGACGTAGGTAATGAGCAGGAACCCGATGACTTGAAACACGTGTTCCCAGAGATGCGCTTCATACCGAGCTGCCAAGTTTGGATCCATGGGGGAACCAACCATTTTGGGGGGCAAAAAAGGGGGCAGCAAGCGTCAGTTTTGGTGGGCGAGGGTGGGAAATCGCCTTTAAACGACGTGCCCGAAGCCCTCGACCAAAATCCAGAATCGCCCGATTTGCTTGAAGAAACCCAGCTTTGTCCACTGGCGACATCTGCTGATGTGGATCAAATGAATTGCACAGTGGGCGGCACAGGACTCGAACCTGTAACCCCCTCGGTGTAAGCGAGGTGCGCTAACCAATTGCGCCAGCCGCCCTGGGAATTGCGATTTTGTCGCGAATTCGGTCGGTTCAATGTAGGCGGGTTGTCGCTGACTGTCAAACGGGTGGTGGTCGATTATGCTCCGGACTGCGAGCCAAACGGTCAAGCTCGCCGATTCTGCCGTGGTGTGGGTTTGTGTGTTGTGTCCGGAATTCGATCACGCTCGTGGCCAGGGACTTGGGAAGTGCGGGGAATTCTGGCTGGTCGCCGTGGTTCTGAAGGGATTCCGTCGTTCTTGAAAAATGGAACGGAAGCTGCATTGGGCTGCTTGAGATCTATTGAAATTCTGGTAGCCGGCGGCAAAGTCCACGTAACCGTCTGGGTCGGGGATGTGGTGCAACTTGCAGTGGTCGGATGAGTTCCTATACTGCGTTACAAAGCACTATCACGGGGCGGGTTACGGCCACGATTGATGGACTGTCAGCCAGCCGGGGGCCGATACAATAGCGTGTGCGCCCCGGGCGGACGATTGTGGCGGGGCGGTCCTGTAGGTTGCAGGATGGGTTGCGTCGCGAGAGATCCCGGCTGGCAACTGTTGAACTGGTACTGATTGGAATCTGGCAGGCTCGGACGGCCATCGCCACCACTTCCGATGAAGGAGTGATCTGTGTCAAAAATCTCTGGCTTTCTGATCTGCGGCGTGGCAGCCCTTGTCTTCGCGGGCAGTGTGGCCCCAGCTCACGCTCAAAACAAGGCCGTGCCCATCAACGTGGTGCATGCCGGTGTCGATCGGCTGTACGCGGATCTGGACTATATCTTCAAGCTGGCCAATGACCCTGCCGCCTTGAAAAGCCTCAAAGAGACGCTGGATGTCTTCTTCGTCGGAGTGGACCCGAAAGTCCCCGGAGTCGTCCAGGTTTATGTCCGGAAAGGGAAGTTCAATTCCGTTCTGTTTGCCCCCACGATTCCTCCGCCCAAGAATTTTCGTGCGAATCTTCGTGCCCTGGGGGTCAAGCAAACGCAACTCAACCCCACCCTGTTTCAGCTTAAGGGGTTATTCAATGGATTCTTAAAAGAGGGCGGCAATATCACGATCATCGCTGAAGATCGTGCCGACCTGGTGCCTTTGCCGGGTGGGAATGCCGCGTTCAAGAAGGCGCTCGATCCGCAAGACAATGACTTCATGGCCAGCATCGAGAACACTCCGGCCTTGATGAAGGATCGCGCAGATGCCATTGAAGCACTGCGGAAAGAAGTGCTGCCGGGCTTGAAGCAACGGAAGAACGAAACGCCGGGGCGCTTTGCCCTACGCAAGCTGACGATTGATCAACAGCTCAATGAACTCAAGCAGGCTTACGCGGAAGCGGCCAAGATTACGGCGATCTCCAATATCGATCCCAAGGCCAAGAAGCTGATTTCGACCACCGAACTGACGGCGCTGCCCGACACGGATCTCTTCAAGAGTGTTGACGAGTTGGCGAAGAAGCCGAGTTACTTCGCTCATATTCCCCGCAGCACGACCGAACCGCTGAGCACGGCCATCAATTTCAAGCTGGATGCCATGCGGCAGAAGCACGTCAAAGCCTTCTTGAAGGAGGCCCGACCGCTGATTCTGAACGAATTGAAAGAGGCCGCGACGCTGTCAGAGAAGAGCAAGGATTACATCTCGCTGAGTGCGGAGATCATCATCGACGTCATCGAAAAGGCGACCGATGACGGGCTGTTGGATTCGTTCATGAACGTCCACAAGAATGAGTCCGGATTGCACACCATGATCGGCGGCACGAAGGTGGATGGAGCTGTCGTCAAGGCCGGACTGGCGAAGCTGAAGGACAAGGCCAAGGTCGAAATGGATGCGGGCAAGATTGGTGACGTCGTACTGCACAAGATCACGTTGCCCGACGATATGACCGAATTGCATGAGATCTATGGCAAGGAACTGGTCCTGATTCTGGGAACCAGTCCCCAGGCGGTCTGGTACGCGATGGGTGAGAATGCAGAAGCCAAGCTGAAAGAAGCGATCGAGAAGGTGGGGCAGCCGGCTCCCGAGACCGACCACATCGTGGTCTTCGTACACGCCAAGGCGCTGCTGTGGTTCCAGTTGTTCGACGCGTTCCGCACGAAGCACAAGGTGGGCGATGCGGCCGATCGCAAGGTCGCCCTGGACATCTTCAAGAAGGGCGAGGACGTTTTCGAACTGAAGATCGAAAAAGTCGACCAGACCTTGAAGGGGACTCTCACGCTGCACGAAGGGATCCTGCATTGGTTCGGCAAGGTGGCCGCGAAATTCGTGAAAGAGAACTTGACGAATTGAGTAGGACGCTCGCCTGGGAACGCTCATCACTGCGTGCTGGTGCGGACGTGTTGTCGAGGTGCGGGGGTCGCCTACTCATCAAAATAGCGGGATTGACCCGTTTTTGATCTGGCTGTACAACGCCGACTCACTTCCCCTTCACATCTCGCGATTTCCCCCCCTCGGCCGTCCGCGCCGAAATACCCTCCGCTGTTCCTTTCGTTTCAGGGCTGCCCGCTTGCGGGTCGTTCGTTTTCAGGGATGAATTCCATGCGCAAGGCATTGTGGCTGTTGGCCGTACTCAGTGTCGTCGGTTGCTCGTCAGGCAAGAAAACGGAGCAGACCGCCTCCCCCGCCGCCGCTCCCGCGGCGCCTCCCAGCGTCGCTCAGACTTCCATGGTGGGTGTCACGCCGGAGACGAAACCGCTGATCGAACAAGCCACCCAGCTCATCATGAAGCGGGATTTTGGCAAGGCGTTTGAGCAACTGAATGCGGCGATCAAGGTCGATGCCAAGTGCTCGGCAGCCTTCTTCATGCGGGCGGGAATCTTCGCCGATGCCGGCCAGAACTCGCGATCAATTGCTGACTTCAACGCGGCGATTGAACTCGAGCCGAAGAATGCTGATTTCCTCAATGCCCGTGGATTTTTCTACCTGACCCGACAACAGTATCCGGCTGCGGTGAAAGACTTTTCGGCCGCCATGAAGCTGAGCCCGATGCACGCTCAAGCCTGCAATAATCGCGGCCTGGCACAAGTAGCCCAGGGCCAGTTCAAAGAAGCGATTGCCGACTTTTCCGAAGCCTTGAAGCTGGGGCCGCAAAACTTTGACGCCTATAACAATCGCGGCTTCGCCTACTTCCAGGCGGGCGATTTCGAGAAAGCGCTGACTGATTTCAATTCGGCTCTGCGGTTGAATCCCGAATACTTGAATGCTTACAACAACCGCGGCCTGCTGCACTTCAAAGCGGAAAAATACGCCGAGGCGGCAGCGGAATTTACGGAAGCCATTCAACGGGACAAGATGAATGCCAAGTATTACCGTCATCGCCGTGATTGCTATCTGAAAACGGGACAGGAAGAGGAAGCCCGTGCCGACCTGGCCAAGATCAACTGGCTGCAGGAACTGGCCCGCATCAATCAGATTGCGACCCAGACTCCCAAAGAGGCTGCCATCTGGGTGCAACGTGCCAATCATCTGGTGGCGGGCGAGGAATTCGAAACGGCCGCGAAAGATTTCAAGACGGCTCTGAAGCTGGATCCCAAGTCGGTCGCGGCGCACCTCGGGTTGGCCCAAATGCACCTCAAGCAGGGGCAGGCGGATCAGGCCCTCGCGGAATGTGAGATCGCGGGCAAGCTGGGGGCCGTGACAGAAGTGGCCTCGATTCAAGGCGATATCTATTTGAAGTTGAATAAGCTCGATGAAGCCATTGCTGCCTACGAGAACGCGCAGCGCTTTGATGCCAGTGTTGCGGAAGCCTATTTGCAGCGATCCAAACTCCGCCAGTCCAAGGGACAGGCAGAGGCTGCGGAACAGGACTTCCGGCAGGCTGTGAATCTTGATCCGACGCTGGAAGGTGCCCGCAACTAAATGGCTTAACAAAGGTATTGCACGTTAGCAGTCGAGGCCGCCCCCGAGGATAAATCATCTCCCCTCGCCTCAGTAATCTGGGGAGAGGGGCTGGGGGTGAGGGGAGCGCTCAACCAATGATGTTGAGTCCTGTTCCCCAGCGAAAAGACCTCTTTGAAGTGCTAGTCGAACGACGCTCGAAAAGCCCCTCACCCCCAGCCCCTCTCCCCGGCGTACCGGGGCGAGGGGAGATAGAAACTCGTTATTGCTAGTGCGCATTTCGCGACAATAAATCTCCACAATTACCTGCCTTGATGACCGCAGTCCGTCTCCCTGACGTGACTGCTCCCGCCGAATTCCCCTCGCCATTGTTCCCCTCCATACCAGATTGCAACTTTCCGGTTCTGACGGCCAGTACGGCTGTGTGAGTGACGTTTGTCGCGACGACTGACGCCACCGCGCTGCAGGTCTGCCGCTTGCCGTGACAAGGACTCGGCCATGACATTTTCCAGTCTGCCAGGCTGCTTCAGGACTCGCCGGGGACCATTGTTCGTCTTGAGCCTGCCGGTGCTGATGGCGCTGGCCATGAGCTGCCTGGGGTCTCATCCCCAGTCGATGGCCAATGTTCCCGAATTACCTGGACTGGCGTTCGACCAGTACCTGGTCGATTTGCATGAAGTGGCACCGACTGAGGAAATCTTTGGCTACTTCGTGTTTCAGAACACCAGCCCGCATACGCTGACGATCACCAAGTTGGAACCGAGCTGCGGGTGCATGTCGCCCGTGTTGAAGAAGAAGGTCTATAAACCGGGCGAGAGTGGCGAATTCCTGCTGCGCATCAAGACCGCACTGCAGCGGCCGGGTTCGAAAGAATTCTTCGTCAAGGTCCACTACACCGACTCACAGCCGCGGACCCGCGATGTCTTCCTCCGGGCGGTCTTTCCGAAAGAACAAATCTATGTGCGGCCCATGTCGTTGACGTTCCATCAACTGGGGACTTCCTCAGTCGATCAGGAAATCGTCGTCACCGATTTGCGGACGACGCCCGCAGAGATCATCGGCGTGGAGTCATCGTCGGACTTCTTGAACGTGGAGATTCTGAAGCCCACGAAGTCGAAGACGGGTGCCCTGCAGCAACGGTTGCGAGTGACCGTACCGGGGGCGGTCCCTTCCGGACGCCAGATGGCGACGATCAAGATCTTCACTGACGACGAGACCTTTCACGAGCTCAAGGTGCCCGTGCAGATCTTCGGCCAGGAACGGCATGCGGCCCCGCTGCGATTCGTTGGCCCGCAGCCGGTGGGGACGGTTCGACGGTGAGAAAAAAAATACCCCAACGAGCGGATTTGGCCCGCGTGCTCGTTGAGGTATTGTTAAGCCGGATGAAATCCGGCCCCGCTGGTCTCTCTCAGGACAGCGTCTATTCTCGCGGTTTGTCACCTTCGGGCCGTTCGCGCCCTTCGGGCTTGGCGGGCCGATCACCCTCTGGCCGCCGACCGCGTCCTTCCGCAGGTCCATCTTCCGGGAATTCCTTCGCTTCCAGTTGCCCATCGCCATTGGCATCCAGGCGACCGAAGTTTTCTTTCATGCGTTCGGGAGCTTCCTCCAGGCTAATTTTCCCATCGCCGTTTTTGTCGAAGAGCTTCATCAGCCCTTCTCGACCGCGGCGGCTACCCGCTTCTCGACCACCGGCTTCGCGTTTTGCCGCTTCGTCCCGACGCCCTTCGCCCGGCCGGCCGTCTCGCGGCCCGGCATCTCCGCCACGGCCTGCAGGACGATCGCCAAAGGGTGGACGGCCTGGTGCGGGCCGGTCACCACCGTCACGCATCGCACCTTCGCGTCCGCCGGGAGGGGGCCCCAGCAGTTCACGCGGGTCGAGGTGCCCGTCGCCGTTCTCGTCGAGATCCTTAAAGTGCTCGTTCGCTTTGGCGAACTCGTCGGCGGAGATTCGGCCATCGTGGTTCGCATCGAGTTTCTCGAAGAATCGCGGCACGGGCCGGCGGCCAGGTCCATCCGGGCCACGTCCACCGTCGCGCGGACCAGCCTCGGGTCTGCGATCTCCATCACGCGGCCCGCCTTCCGGTCTGCGTTCGCCATCGCGCGGGGCACCTTCTGGTCTGCGTTCGCCGTCACCACGATTCCGTTCGCCTTCCGGCTTGCGTTCCCCGTCACCGTCTCTCGGAGCACCTTCCGGTTTACGATCTCGGTCGCCACCCGGCTTGCGGTCCCGGTCACCGTCTCGGGGAGCCCCCTCAGGCTTGCGATCACCGTCACGGCGTTCGCCTTCCGGCTTACGATCACCCTCGGGCTTGCGGTCACCGTCGCGGCGTTCACCTTCGGGACGTCCCCGATTGGCGTTTTCGCCTCGAACGGCACCTTGTATGCGGGCTACGGCAGCCATGAATTCGTCTTTGGAGATCGCAGCGTCGTTGCCCTTGCCAGCCGCTTTCAGCAACCGTTCGACAAACGGACGGCCACGGTCGGGAACTTCATCCAGTGTCAACTTGCCGTCGTTGTTGGTGTCGAGTCGTTTGAAGAATTCCTCGGGGTTTCCGCCGCCGGGAAGACCACTCTCGCCGCCGGGAAGACCACTCTCGCCGCCGGGTCGCCCCTGGCCCTGTGGCCCACGAGCTTTCAAGAATTCCTCTTTGGTGATCTCGTCCTTGCCGAGTCGCTCGAACAGGGGATTGATAAACGGCTTCGCCAGGTCTGGAACTTCATCACGCGTGATCTTGCCATCACTGTTGCGATCCAACTGCTTGAACCGCTGCTCGAAGTCGGGCCGATCGCGACCTTCCCGGCCCGCTTCGCCCCGGCCCGCCTCGACCGGTCGATCGTCGGACTTTGAGGCTTTCTGAAATTCTTCATTACTCAGCTTGCCGTCCTCATTCTGATCGCCAACTCGCACCAGCCGTTCGAAGAAGCGTTTACGATCTTCACCGACTTCGTCCCCGGTCAGCTCGCCGTCGGAGTTCTTGTCGAGCTCCTTGAAGATCTGCTCTGGACTGGGAGCCGCCGCCGGCTTGTCGCCCTCGGCCCAGACAGGCTGGCCCAGACTGAGTGCTGCACCGATGAACATTGCCCAACTGAATTGATACCGCTTAATCATGCTCAACTCCCCAACTACAGAAACTCAAATCGGTGGCCCCAGTGGCTGATTTCAAAGTGTTGCTCACGAACGTGTGGTTCGATTTCTGACCGACTCATCCGCAGACGACACTGCGTCCGCCACGAGATTGAACCGATGGTGAAGCGTAAAGTTTCGCAGACTGACGGCAAATTGCAAATGTTTTTGAAAATCCACGAGCGTTGCGAGGTGTCGCCGGGAAAGTGTGGCCGCTATCAGCCTGTTGAAAAAGGTGTCTGGAACTTTGCCAACCACACCGAACCGAGTGTTATTTCGACGTTCGGAGAGTTCCAGACACCTTTTTCAACAGGCTGCTATCTGGTGGGGCCAGCAAGTACTGCTGAAATCCGCCCGGCCTGCTGTGTGAATCGGAGCGCAGCGACCTGAACTCCCCCCCTTTATGAGGTCGTGCGGCTTTTGAGATGCTGCTGCATAAGAACTTACATCGAACACGACAATGGGAGGGCGAGGCTCCTGCCTTTGAAGTAGCGCTGATTAGCAATCTACGACGGTCGAAGAAATGCAGATTATCTCACGCAAAGGCGCCAAGGCGCAAAGTTCCGAAGTTCTACCGGTTGGATCAAGTTCTTCTTTGCGCCTTTGCGCCTTTGCGCGAGTCTATTCTTCGTATTTTCTTGCTTAACCACACATCTAACTTAAATCCTGATTTCGTAACGCTTCAAAAGCCGCACGACCTTTTATAAGGGGGGGCATACTTCGCTTCGCTCAGCTTGGAAAATGCTCCCACCATTGAGCGTCTGCACCAATGTCGGCGGGACAGGCCGGTCGTCGGATTGTCCATCGTCTGCACGACAACTAGAATAGATTCGTCAAGTTTGCCGTTGCCTGCGGAAATTGATCCCGCTGGTTGTGGTCTTGTCGCAGATTGTCCGGACGTGTGGGTCAGCGGATTGTCAAACCGCTCAAGAGATCTGCGTGCCGACGACGGCTGATGTCATGCTTAGGAGATTGTGAAATATGAAATGTTTGAATTGGACGCGCACCTGGCTGCTGTGCAGCGTCATCGTGGGTGCATCGCTGTTGTCTCAACAAGGTCCTGCCACGCGATCGGTCGCCTGGGCGGCTGACGAAGGGGCCGGGACGTTCAGCGGTCAAATCGTGCTGGAGGGGGATATCCCCAAGCTGGATCCGGCGATCACCGTCGCCGACCCGGCACGGGCCGCCGATCTGAAGGCCTGCGGTGTGGAATCGGTCCCCAATGAAAAGCTGGTCGTCGATCCGAAATCGAAGGGCATTGCAAATGCCTTCGTTTACCTGCGGAAAGCTCCGGCAGGGATGCCCGCGGGCCTGAAGAAGTCGACCACCCCGATGGTGAAGTTCGATCAAAAGGCCTGTCAATTCACTCCGCATTCCTTACTCGTGCGCGTCGACCAGACCGTCGAAGTCCTCTCGGATGATCCGATCGGTCACAACACGCACGTCACGCCGTTGAAGGGGACTGAGTTCAACTCAGCGATCCGCCCCAAAGATCGCGCCGGCGTGCCCGTGAAGATGAAGACCGTCGAGAACCTGCCCACGCAAGTGAAGTGCGACATTCATCCCTGGATGACGGCATGGTGGCTGATCCTGGACCACCCCTACGCGGCCGTCACCGACAAGGATGGCAAGTTCAGCATTCCCAACCTGCCACCCGGCGAACACGATTTCATGGTCTGGCAGGAGTCGGTGGGATATATCGAACGTGGCAAGGTGAAGATCACGATCGATGGAAAGGCCAAGCCCGCCGCGAAGATCATTAAGGTCCCCGTGGCGAACATCAAGCTGTAGGTCGTCCTATCGGCGGCCGGCTGGTCTGGTTCGCAGACTCTCCCAAGCGTGGGCGGCTCGTGGATTGAGCGGCCGGTCGGACTTTGGTCTCGGTGTTAATGGTTCCGCGGCATTCAGCAGTGCGGCGTCCATCGCCTCGAAGTCGTGGATGTAGACCGAAACGGATTGCGACGAGTTTGAGAACTCGCGGCCCGTGTTGGTTCCGCTGCGGAATGGACCACCGAAGCGCTTGGTGCTGGTTGCACCCTGGCTGACGCCGCCCAAGAACGCCCGGCCACGGTCGGGCACCGAGACCGACGTGCCCACTCGCATTTGGCGAATGACCGGTTGTTGGACAACGCGATCCTGAGCGTGCAGAGTGATCGCGCTGGACAGAATCAAAAGTGTCAGACCAATTCGGGATCTCATGGTGGCAGCGGCAACTTTAACTGCAGGCGTATTCGCGGTCACTGCGTGACCGAACGAACTCCAAGCTATCACTTTGGACCTCTCACTTAAAGAGCAATTGCCTGTCGCAGACAAGATTTCAGTGGATACAGCAGCAGGTCCGACATGTGTTCCCGACCATTTAGACATTAGTCATTTCCCACTCTCTTCCCGCACGGCAATCACCAGGACCACCTTAAGATGGTCCGCATGCAGGGAACTGGCAATCACGACGGCGTCGCTTAATTGGATCCATTCCAACATCCGATCCAGGCGTTTCGCAGCGTCGTCCGGTTGCAGCTTGTGGAATGTCTCCAACTGCTTCAAGAGGAACTCGCGACGCTCGCGAATGAGGCTGCCCAATAGCTTGCCATTCAACGCGACAATCTGACTGGCGTCCGCAAAAGTAGCGGCCTGCAGTTGTTGCAGTTCCTCGACCGCGCCCCAGGTCTTCGATGCCGGCTGCGTGAGAAAATCGCGGATCAACCGCGGCGAACTCGCGAGCAACAGATAGTCACGGGAAATCGCATACGCCGGCTGAATCGGGCCGAGACTGTCGATCCAATGAACGGTCACTCCCCCTTCGTCAACCTGTTCGATCTCGGCTTCGTCCGAGGCCGTCGTGTTATGCAACGCGGCCAGCAGACTGACCCCGGTTCGCAGGGCATTGTCCACAGAGCTACGAACGTCGGTCTTACGTGGCTGCTGTGCCGTCTTCGAGTCGCCGTCCACCGGGGCGGGTAACGAAATCGCCAGCAATCCATCGGCTGGAATCGTAGACAATTCGGATGCGTCGCGGGGAACAACATAGCCGCCAAAGTCGGCGGGCAGCCGCGGCAGGATGTCGGTGAGTAAGTCATTCCCCAGCAGGAAACCATTCGTGACCTGACGCACGCTTTTCAGCTTCTTCAAGCCTTCAGTGGGAATCTGCGATAAGACCCAGTCGGTGATGTTTGCCAGATCGTGGCGGCCGGCAAACGCCAGAATCGCGGATTGAGGGACCTGTTTCAGAAACGCGGGAGCTCCGGCAGTCTTCGCGATCAGTTTCTTCCAGAACGGATTGCTGGCGAGATCATCCGATCGGGCGACGAGTTCCGCCACCAGGCCCGACTCTTCACGGACTCCCAGTCCAAGCGCCTGACAACGTCCCCAGGCTCGATGAAGCATCCGCTCGACGGGGTCTTTCGCATCCGGCTGCCGAGTCTCCCGGATCGCATTCCAGGCGGCAGGCTGAATAAACACACGCACGACCGTCGCCGGATGCAGCGCCTTCATCGTCAGTTGAAAGTTAGACTCGTTCTGCACGGCTCCGCGATGTTCCGGATCCTTCGCCAGATCCAGGATCGGAATCAATGCCGCGGACTGATCACTAACAATTAGCACGTCATTGACGGCCGCGTAAAAGAGGGGGTCGCCGTCGCCTTCCGTCTTGGTGCGACTGAAATACGCCTGGCCTTGATGCTCGAGCCGCGTTTCTGTACGGGCTTCCAACTTCTGCCACGCGGCCAGGATCTCGGGTAAGTCCCCCTCCTTCAGTCGCAAGAGCAGGGCGGCACGCGGCCGTCCTGTGGGCTGCGGCGTGATGCTTAACAGGGCCTCCTGACCCAGCAGTTTTTCCAACCAGATCAGCAGCGGTTGTTGGGTCACTTCCTTAACCGTTTGCTGGAATGCTTCCAGATCCTGCGATTCGGGCCGCTGTAGCAATTGTTTCCACGCCGAATGTTGCTCGATGCGGTTAAACAGTGTGGAAGTCAGGAATCGTCGGGAGTGTTCCGATAACCCGCGGGCTTCGACGGCCAGCCCCACGTCCTTCGGGACCAACTGCCACAACTCCAGCCGCGGCTCAGCGGCATGACCTGTCTGCGCTGAGGCAAACCACATCACACAGCAACTGAGCAGACCTATGGTCAAACGGCGACAGATTTGAATTTCAGAATGCATAAGATTTGACGATCGCCTGGCACAAGTTGGTACATTTCAATGATTCGATAATGTGATTTCAATTGTCGGACTTGACCATCGATAACAGTGAAGCCTGCTTGTAAACGATCTTTTTTGACAGAAAATATTTTGACAGAAAAATGGTACGACAGAAAGATCCTGGCAGGTCGATTCCCCAACTGCTCGGCCTTCATTTTTCTGTCGTCAAATTTTTCTGTCAAAAAAACCTATCAAATTACAGTGAGTGGACTAATGGCGCAAATTACGTTCGTGTCTTGGAGACATCCGGCATTGTTCTTCGCAAGAAGTTCCACGCGTCTTCTACCGAATCACTGATCGGCGCCAATTCGCTGGGCCAGGCCGGATTCCATGGCGATTCCGATCCGGCAGGTCCCGCGGCAGGCGGTTGGGTTGCGGTTGATGCCCGACTGGCGGGCCAGAGCAACGCGAAATCTTGCGCGACGGCCACCGATTCGTTCGCCAGGTGCGAGTAAGCCCCTTCCGCGGAAACGAGGACGGCTCCGAGATCGGCCTTGGACTGTTGCGGCTGTAAAGGTGCCTTCACGACGACTCGAGGATCGGTGCGATTGCCGGGTTGATGATTGACTGATCCGAAAAAGACAAGCCAAATCGCTGCGGCCGAGGCGGCCAGGACCGCCCATGATTGCCAGGTGTGGGCAGGCCCGACTGAGTCAGTCACACGTCGAGTGCGCGTCACGATTAAGGTGACAGGTTCCACCGAGCGAACCGCACTCAAACTTAAGAGGTGTTCGGTGACGCGCGACGTCAGATCGGCCGAAACTGCGGGAGCATTGGCGCGCCAGGTGGCAACGCCGAGCGACAGCAGTTCGGCGTCTGCCATCAGTAGTCGGCAGGCCGGGCACGTTTCGGCGTGGCGGTCCAGCTCCGGGCAGCGCGGGGCCAGTCGCTCATCCAGCCGCTGGTTCAAGACCGTCTCAAATTCAAAACATTCCATCGGAACACTCATTGGTTTACCATGACCTGACGGGACTCAATCCGCAATTCGATCGAAACCACAGCCTCGTAACAACTCAGCGATATCGCGGCGAGCTCGATGCAGCCAGGTCTTCACGGTCCCCTCGGGACAGCCCAACGTCTGGCTGATCTGCGAAACACTTAACTCTTGTTCGTAAAATAAGATAAAGCATGTGTGATGGTCTTCTCGCAAAGTCGACAACGCACGCTGGACCGCATCGGAAAAGTCCGTGTCACGAATCGCTTCCGGCCGGCTGGGCAGTTCATTCAGGATTTCATTCGAGGCGGGCGTTCGAACTCGTTTGGATAACGCAGTCCGGCAACAATTTGCAGCGATCATCAGCAGCCAGGGTTTGAGCGGACGCAGCTTGTCCCAGCCGCCCAGGCTGCGGAACGCACGCGTAAACACTTCCTGCGTCAGATCTTCCGCATCCTCACGCTGTCTGACCATGCGGCAGCACAGCCCGAAAATCGCGCCTTGAAATGTCTCGACGAACAGGCGCGTCGCGGCAGCATCGCCCGCCAGGCACCGTTCGACAAGTTCCACCTCAGGTCCGATCACGGAATCATTCCCGTCCTACAGAGGTGATACTGCTCTGGCCCCTGCTTCGGTTTCAGCGGAAACCTGCGATGAGGGGTCGGGCCTAGTCTGATGAAAAGTCGATGATTTTGGTTCGAATTGCCCTTGTCTGAAATCGCGAAATTTGTTTCATTTCTCGCATTTGTTTGCTTTCAACGGATTGAAAGGAACTGGCGATGGAGAGCTTAGTTGTCGAGTCACA
>CAMAVF010000098.1 GCA_945861445.1 Planctomicrobium piriforme
GCCTCGTCGAGCAGCGTCTGCATTTTGGCGACATCGAAATCCGGCAGCTGCGCATGATCGTGGAGCATCTCGGCAGCACAGGGCAGACTTTCAAGACTCGGCCGGTCGTGTGGATCCCAGAGCTTCGATCGGATGATCGCCTTGGCGCACTGCAGGAAGCATTCTTCAACCTCGACCGCCACCGCGACCAGAGGACGCTTGCCCTGTGCGGTCAGCGGCGTCAGCCATGCTTCGCCGGTAATGAGCACCGCGCGGCCGTTGACGCGCAATGTTTCGCCAAAACCGGGGACCAGAAAGAGCAGCCCGATGCGACCGGTCTCCAGAATGTTCCGATAGCTGTCGACCCGCCTGTTGCCGAAGCGATCGGGAATCAACAGCGTCCGATCATCAATGACGTGAACGAATCCCGGGGCATCGCCTCGAGGTGACGCATCGCAGCGTCCACTGGCTGAATGGGTGCTGATGACGGCGAAGGGGGACTGAGCAATGAAACGCCGCATGTGCATATCAAGCATCTTCAACTCCTTGCGGAGCGACAATTCCGAAGGCGGACCGATGAGCGCCGAAAGTTCTTCGGCCGAGCGAATCTGCTCGATAAATCGATCGAACGACATGCGTATCCTCCGGTGGACTGCCAAGCCGCGCTATTCGGCGGGGCCCGTTGCGTTAGCGACTCACTGGCCAGTTGAGGTGCCGGTGCAGAAAGCGGTAGGTGCCTTGTCCGTGGATGGTGTGTGGGCCGTCGAAGAACTCGAGCTCCGCACGGTCGCTGAGCTGGAGCTGGTCGTAGTGGCGACGGACCTTGCCGAACTCGCCGGCCGTCCATTCGGTCGGCTGGCCCCCGTCGCGATGGCCTTCCTCGACCATGAACGGCCGCGGGGCCATCAGCATGGCCAGTTCGGCGTAACTCGCCACATGGGCCAGGTTCCATTCAGGAGTTTCGTATTCCGAGGTGAAGAGGTAGCTGACACGTTCCTCGTTGGAGGCGATGGTGCGTGGCCAATCGGTGAAGTCGCCGGAGCAGATCGACAGGCAGTACCGGTCGACTATCGGGGGGACTCGGACAGCGGTCTTCCCACCATAGGACAAGCCGTAAAAGGCGATCCGTTGGGGATCGACATGCGGCAGCGTTGCCAGCCAGTCGAGCGTCTGTTCGTGCTGGGCAATGATGTAACTGAATAGTGAACGCCGCAGCGGATTCGACATCCTCTGGAGGACTCGAAAACGGTCCCCACCGCGATACGGATTCTGCGGGGCGTAGACCAGGAATCCTCGCTTGACGAGTTCCTCGGAGAATGATTTGTACGTATTAAATGCACGTGGTTCGCGGGAAATCGTGTCGCGCGGGGTGGCCTCCAATCCGTGTTGACAGACGACTAGTGGACGTTTTTCTCCTGGCTGCAGATTCTTCGGCAGCAGGAGAACGCCGGCGGCCAGTACATCGTCGAAGACGACCAGCGAAATCTCGTAACCGATGTAGTCGTCGGTTTCGAGAATCCGCCGGGATTTTGGATTGGGAGCAAGCCTGTTGGCCGAGACGCGGCCAATCAGTTCGTCGTGGACCCAGTCACGCAGTTCGGGACGCCGTTGCTTCCAGTCATCGGGTGACGTCGGATGTGGCCGCCATTTGGCATCTCGAACCTGATGACTAAGGCGGAGCACATCCTGCACATGCGTTCGAAGTTCGTCGAACTGTCGTTTCTGCCGAGCATTGAGAGATTGGCGAACGATGTCTGGTCCCGCAGGTTGCCCGGGTGTAAGTTGCCAGGATGCCGGCGGAGCGGTGCGTTTCCCGTCGACCCCCAGGCTGGCGGCGAAGTCTTGCAGGGCGGCGTCGGTTCCGGCGGGGCCCTGGCCATCGGGGCCACTGACTGCCAGGTTGAGGTTCGATTCATGGCCGAGGTGACGATAAAGTGCCGCTGCCCGTTGGAATTCCGCCTGCACCGACGGGAGTGGGCTGGCAGCGATCCGTCCCGGCGCAGCACTCAGCCGGCGTCCTTCCCGGGCAACCGGAGGACCCGCGACGTCGACCGCCCGACATGCCTCGATGATCAATCGCCGAGGGGCGATCATGCCGGCCAATTCCGCATCGCCGAAATCAGTCAACAGCCCCCAGACATTGCGGTAGATCGGCTCGGACCAGACCTGTTCCCGTTCTTGAAAATACCCGCTGACCCAGCACGCCTGAATTCGGGTGTCGAGTGCTGCCGAGTAGAGTGCCAGCAAACCCCCTTCACCCACGCCAACGACGCCAATGGGTAGGGGAGAGACGGCAATGGGGGCCTGCCGCTGTGCATGCTGTTCGATGAGATCGACGGCGGCCAGCACCTTCTGCACTTCGTAACCAATGACATGTCGCCCCACCTCGAACGCCTGGCGATAGATGAACTCCCGATGTGTTTGATTAGTATACGCCACGCGTGGGCTACCGGAGCATTCGTCGCTGCGGCTGATTAACAGGGGAATTGCCACGAGACAACCGGCCGCCGCGAGTTGACGGACAAACTGGACTGATTCGGGCAACCCGTCACTCACGCCACAAAACATTTCCGGCGTCCAGTCGGCATCCGGCAGGGCGACGACACCGGCGCGCAGGGTTGCGGGAACAAGTAACAGTCCTTCGGCCGTGACCCCGTCGAGCACCGGCCAGCGAACGGCATGGACGGTGACTCCGCCGGCTTGCGCGACGATCGATGATCGGTCCAGAGTGCCGACCAGTTCGAACCGCTGCAGAAACGCGGGCGGGACCGTACTCCGAGCGTCCACGACCCCGATCAATTGTCGAAAACGGCCGCGCCGCCGGGCAATGCCTGCCGCATAGTCCTTGGGATTGGAGAAGTCACGACTCCATTGGGCCGTTCGTTGCTGGCGTGAGGCAGCCAGTTCGCGGAGGCAGAACCGGTTGAGACCGTCGACCATGATCTCGTCGAGCGGCCGTGCTTCCGTCAACGCGGCCGTCTGGTCCAGAACCAAATCTGAGGCGTGAATTGGAGAACCGGCGAGTACGAGAAGTGATAGCAGACACGCCTGAGAGCAAATGCCGGAAGGGATGAGCATGGCGACTTTCCGATGAAGAGTTGCGAGCACGCTTATGGTGGATCAACCGAGCAGTGAATTGAATTGGTCGAGCATACCAGATTTACGTCACTCTGGGAGTTGTCGGATTGTGTTTCCACCTGACTGTGCTGTTTGTCCAATGAAGTTGCCAACAGCATTGAGGTAGATTTGCGGTGAAAATCTCCGGACCCGACCTCGTCGCGGCACGGTATTCGCTGTGAAATGCATAACCATTTAGAAAATGCGGGATTTATCATCTCGGGTCAACGACTTCCGACCATTTCATGCGGCTTGGGCGATCAGGCAGTAAGGGTGCCGCGCAGAGTGGACTGAGCTTGGCTTTCTGTTTTAAGGCGCGTCTCGCTCGTGATCGGTCTGGTCCGCGCGCACGTGAAGGACTGATGGCATTTCTTAGCGAGCGACAATCCGAACCGGAACTCATGGACCAGCCTGGTCTGGAAACCGTTGAGCATCGCGGGGCGTTGGCAGCATTGCGACGCGTCAACTGGTTGAGTCGGTCCGTGCCTGAGTTGTGGAAAGAGCTTCGTAAATTGGCGCGGGGGTATGATCAGGGGCAACCGCTGAGAGTGCTGGATATCGCCTGCGGTGGGGGTGATGTCGCCATTCGTCTTGCCATCAGGGCGAGACGGCACGGCCTTCCGATTACGATACACGGCTGCGACATTAGCGAGACAGCCCTCGCCGTGGCAGCTGAATACGCACGGCGAGCGGATTTAGCCGCGATGGAGTTCTTCCGACTCGATGTACTGAATGAGCCAATTCCCAAGGGCTTTGACGTCATCATGTGCTCGCTGTTCCTGCACCATCTTTCCGACGCAGACGGTGCGCGAGTCGTGCGGGCCATGTCTTTGGCGGCCCATAAAGCAATTCTAATTGATGACCTGTTGCGCACGTCCCTCGGTTACGCGCTGTGTTGGGTCGGTTGTCGCATCCTCACTCAATCCCGAATCGTGCGAATCGATGGTCCCTTGTCGGTACGCGCAGCATATTCACGGCAGGAGGTCGAAAGACTCATCGATCGTTGTGGTCTGGCAGGGGCAACCATCAAGCGTCATTGGCCAGAACGCTTCCTGCTGGCGTGGGAGGCTCCGTGAACTTTGCTGTGACAGACACGAAATCACTTCCGGAGCACGAGTGGGATGTCGTCGTGATCGGCGCTGGCGTGGCAGGATGTGTTGCCGCGAGGCAATTCGCACAGAGGGGACTGAGAACCCTGCTCGTTGAGAGCCGAACTATTCCTCGACCGAAAGTGTGCGGCGGCTGCCTCAATTCGCGTGCAATCCATATTCTCAAACAGATTGGTCTGGGCCACATTGTTCGAGATTTGCGAGGCGAGACGTTCAATGGAATCTCTTTAAGATCGGGAATGTCGACGACCTCCTTAAGTTTGCCCCCTGGAATATCCGTGACGCGCCACACTTTGGATCTGGCGCTGCTGGGAGAGGCTCATCGAGCAGGCGCAATCGTCGTAACGGAGGCGTCAGCAGCGGTCCAGTCGGCAACCAATGGCGAGATGCGCCAAATTGACCTGCGTTGTCATGACAGAAAGATCTCAGTCCGCTCGAAGGTTGTGGTTTGCGCGGATGGTTTACTGCGGACCTCGCTCCATGCTCTGCCGCAGATGAGATCATCGCATACAGCGAACTCGCGCGTTGGAGTGGGAGTTGTGGTCGAGCCCGGGACATTACAGGACTCGCTGACCGACAGGTTGCCGCGACACCGCATCACGATGATCGTTGAACGCCACGGATACGTCGGCCTCACCTGGGCCGAAGAGGGTCGATTGAGTGTGGCCGGGGCACTGGACCCGCAGTTCGTCAAGTCAGCGGGATCGCCAGGGGTTGCGGTGAATCGGATTCTGACATCCCACGGAGTCCAATTTCCCGAGAATTCAGGATGGCATGGAACGCCGTCTTTGACGGTCGCACCGCAGAAGAACACGGCAGAGCGAATCTTTGTGATTGGCGATGCGGCAGGGTACGTTGAGCCCTTTACCGGCGAGGGAATGGCTGCGGCAGTCGAAGAGGCCGTTTCCGTTGTCCCGCTAGTCTGCCAAGCCGTGAATGGCTGGCAACCGTCACTCGGGGAAGCCTGGCAACGTCAACATCGGCTGCTGTTTCGGAAGCGTCAACGGATCTGTCAGTTGGCTGCAGCCATATTGCGACGACCCTGGTTGTCTCGGCTGACGATGATGGCGCTGAACAGATTTCCCCAACCTGCCAACTATTTAGTCAACTGCATTACACGACCGATGTTGATACTTCCGCACGGCTGACAAACCATATGCTATTCACAATTCGCGGTCTTGGCCTGGCGATTCCAGTAAATTCTCTTTCTCAAGAGCATGCGGCAGACCATGCCGTTGAGATGTGGGGAGACACCATCGACCGCGCCGGGGCCGTACGCACCCTGTTTCGTCAGGCAGGAGTCCAGCGCCGACACAGCGTGCTATTAGAATCTCCGCATATTGAGAAGCGGATCAACCAATCATTCTATCGTGCTGCGATTGATCGCAACGATCACGGTCCCTCAACCCGAGACCGCATGGAACGCTACGAGAGAGAAGCTCTCAACCTGGGCACCCGCGCCTGCGAGTCGGAAATTCAGCGCGCGGGAATTGACCGCGACAGGATCAGCCATCTGATCACCGTTTCCTGCAGCGGTTTCAGTGCCCCGGGTGTTGACGTGGGCCTGATTGAGGCTTTGAACCTGGATCGTGGTGTGGCTCGTACGAACGTGGGCTTCATGGGATGTCACGGTGCCTTCAATGGACTCAGAGTTGCCAAAGCATTCGCGGAGAGCGATCCTCGTTCCATCGTGCTGGTCTGTTGCATTGAGCTGTGCAGCCTGCATCAGCAATATTCTGAAAATGCACAACAGATCGTGGCGAATGCGTTGTTCTCTGACGGTGCTGCCGCAGTAGTCGGTTCTGCGGCCGAATCCATCGATCATGAATGGCAACTGGCTTCGCAAAGTTCACTCATCTTGGAAGGCACCCAGGATCTGATGTCCTGGAGAATCGGCGATCACGGCTTTTCAATGGGGCTTTCACCCAAGGTGCCCGATGTGATTCGTGTTGAACTGCGGCCTTGGGTAGAAGAATGGCTGCGGTCAGTGGGATTGAATGTTGATCAGATCTCGACTTGGGCGATCCACCCCGGTGGCCCCCGGATTCTCGACGCCTGCAGTAAGGCCCTCGGCCTGTCAGATTCTGCCCTCGACGTGTCACGTCAAGTGCTGGCGGACAACGGAAACATGTCCTCTCCGACGATCCTGTTTATCCTGGATGCTCTGCGACAGCGGGGCGCACAACTTCCCTGCGTGTCTCTGGCATTTGGACCGGGACTGACGATCGAGGCGGCGTTATGGCTCCCCAGTTCACACGGGAATTCCACCGGTCCGGCCGATCAATCGATCGGCCGAGACCCAGTGAAACTGGTGTGAGCTGTTTGTTCAACCGCCAAATGTTCCGTTCCGCAGACTTGAATCAAGCTCGAAGCGGTCCAGATTCATCACCTTGCCCCAGACAGCCGCAAAAGCACTCACAAACGATTGATGCGAGTCCTGGCAGCCATAGACTTCCGCAAGGGCTCGCAACTGAGAGTTCGAACCGAAGACGAGGTCCGCGGCGGTGCCAGTCCATTTGACCTCACCCGTCGTCATGTCTCGCCCCTCATAAAAGTGCTCGCAGATGACCGCCTTCTTCCACTCCAGGTTGATGTCGAGCAGGTTAATAAAGAAGTCGTTGGTCAGTGACTCGGGCCGTTTGGTGAACACACCCAGCTTGGACTGTCCGAAGTTGGTATTCAACACGCGCATCCCACCGAGCAGCACCGTCATCTCGGGAGCGGTCAGCGTCAGCAGATGCGACCGTTCCACCAGCAGCACCAGTTGTTCCTCCACCGAGCGATTGTCATCCTTGCGGAGATAGTTGCGGAAGGGGTCTGCGGTCAGTTCGAGGACTTCAAACGAGTTCACGTCGGTCATCTCCTGAGTCGCGTCGGTGCGCCCCGGAGCGAAGGGGACCTGAACTTCGTGTCCGCCCATCTTGGCAGCCGCTTCAACGGCGGCACAACCGCCCAGAACAATCACGTCAGCGAGCGAGACCTTCTTTTTGCCAGACTGCGACTTGTTGAAATCCTGTTGCACTTTCTCGAGTGTCTGCAGGACCTTGGCCAGTTCGGCCGGTTGATTGACTTCCCAATCCTTCTGCGGCGCCAGGCGAATGCGAGCCCCGTTTGCTCCACCCCGTTTGTCGGTGCCTCGGAACGTGGATGCCGATGCCCAGGCGGTTGTCACCAGTTGCGAAATAGACAGTCCGCACCCGAGGATCTTCGCCTTGAGTAGAGCGATGTCCTGCGCCCCAATCAAATCATGATCGACGGGAGGGACAGGGTCCTGCCACAACTGCGGCTCGGGAACCAGCGGGCCGAGCAATCGGGACACGGGCCCCATGTCGCGATGCGTCAACTTGTACCACGCCTTGGCAAACGCTTCGGCGAACTCGGCCGGATTCTTGTGGAAGCGCTTCGCAATCGGCGCATAGATCGGGTCCATTCTCAGTGCGAGGTCCGTCGTGAACATCATCGGCGCGTGTTTCTTCGATGGATCGTGAGCATCCGGCACGGTGCTCGCCGCAGCGGGATCCGTCGGCGTCCACTGCCACGCACCGCCCGGACCCTTCTGCAGATCCCACTCGTAGCCGAACAGGTTGTCAAAGTAGCCGTTGTCCCACTTCACCGGGTTGGAGGTCCATGCGCCCTCCAGACCGCTGGTGATCGTGTGCGCGCCTTTACCACTCTCGAAAGAGTTCTTCCAGCCGAAACCTTGTTCCTCAAGGCCGGAACCCTCGGGGTCAGGACCGCAGTATTCCGCCGCACTGGCAGCACCATGGGCTTTGCCAAACGTGTGGCCCCCCGCAATCAGCGCGACGGTTTCTTCGTCATTCATGGCCATGCGGGCGAATGTTTCTCGAATATCCCTGGCGGCAGCAAGCGCACTTGGGGTACCGTTGGGCCCCTCCGGATTCACGTAGATCAGCCCCATCTGTACGGCGCCGAGCGGTTTTTCGAGTTCCCGATCACCGGTGTAACGCTCGTCTCCCAGCCACTCAGTCTCGCGCCCCCAGTAAATCTCGGTCGGTTCCCAGACGTCCTCGCGCCCCCCTGCGAAACCGAACGTCTTGAGTCCCATGGACTCCAGGGCACAGTTACCGGTGAGGACCATCAGATCGGCCCACGAGATTTTCCGGCCGTACTTCTGCTTGATCGGCCACAGCAACCGCCGGGCCTTGTCGAGGCTGACATTGTCGGGCCAACTGTTGAGGGGCGCGAAACGAAGTGTGCCGGAGCCTGCCCCGCCCCGGCCGTCGGCGATGCGGTACGTGCCCGCGCTGTGCCAGGCCATCCGGATGAAGAGCGGCCCGTAATGGCCGTAGTCGGCCGGCCACCAGCGTTGCGACTTCGTCATCACCGCCTTGATGTCATTCTGCAGGGCATTCAGGTCGAGTGACTTGAATTCCTCTGCGTAGTTGAACTCCGTGCCCATGGGATTGGACAGGGAAGAGTTTTGGTGGAGGACCTGCAGTTTCAACTGATTCGGCCACCACTGATGGCTCCCCTTGGTCCCAACCACTTTTTTATTCGAATCGCCCATCACGGGGCATTTGCTTTCGCTCGACATGTTCTCTCCTCAGGTTCTTGCCGTGATTCTTGCCGTGATTATTTATGATGCCGTACTAAGGCGCTTTAACTTACCACCTGCGTATAACGTCCAAAAAACGAATTTTCTCTCCCCTCGCCCTGGTACTCCGGGGAGAGGGGACGGGGGTGAGGGGCATTCGAGCGTCATTCGACTTGGAATTTCCAATTCTCTTACTCTGTTACCTGCAATTCAGGACCGTGAGTCGCAAGCCAATCGTTCCCCTCACCCCCGACCCCTCTCCCCAGATTACTGGGGCGAGGGGGGATATTTGATCCGCGGGGACGTGGCTTAGGCTAATAACAAGCAATCCTTTTGTTTAACCGCTCTAACTACTTCACTGCAGCGACGGCAGCAGCGTAGTTCGGGTGATCGCCGACTTCCTTGACGTATTCCACGTACGTCAACTTGCCTTCGGGATTGACCACAAAAATCGCGCGGGCCAGACACTGGTCGAATGGTCCGCCAGAAATCAGCACGCCGTAATCGACACCGAACTTCGTTGACCGATGAGCACTCAGCGTGGTGACGTTTTCCACACCCTCGCTCCCGCACCAGCGTTTTTGTCCGAACGGCAAGTCGGTACTGACGACCAGCACTTCCACATTCGCCAGCGACGGCGCCTGCTCATTGAACTTCTTCGTTTCCACGTGGCAAATGGGCGTGTCGAGCGAAGGCAACGTGGCGATGATCAGAGTTTTCTTCGGGAATGAGCTTCGCGAGACCTCCGCGAGGGCGGTGTTCTGAAGCAGGAAGTCTGGGGCGGTATCACCCGCCTTTAATTCAGGTCCCGCCAAATCGGTGGGCGTCCCCGACAATGTAATTGCTCCCGTGCGCGTCATGACCATTGGCCGCATCCTCAGTCCGTGTCAAGCTCTTGGGCGTATTCCCACGCCGGTCCAGTATCCCAAATCTTCCCTCTAAATCAAGGGACTCGGACCCAGCAACAATGAATGCTGATGAATGCCGATCAGATCAACTCGCGAATCGGTTGACCGTCATCGAGCAGGTGCTGAGGCCGCCCCTGGGGATCGATGAGTGCTGTGCGGTGGGGATCGATACCGAGATGGTGATAGATCGTCGCAAACACGTCCTTGTAATGGACGGGGCGCGAGACGGCAACACTCGCCGTGCGGTCGGTTTGACCAATGACCTGGCCCCCGCGCAGTCCACCTCCCGCCAGGATGGCGGGGCCGACTTGCGGCCAGTGGTGCCGGCCGCCGCTCTTGGGATCAATCCGCGGCGTGCGGCCAAACTCACCCCACGCCACGATCAACACGTCATCCAACTGCCCGCGTTCTTCCAGGTCGGTGATGAGGCTGCTGAGTCCATGATCGAGAATCGGCAGCAGATGCCGCATCCGGGGGAAGTTCGCGGAGTGCGTATCGAAGTCACTGAGCGACAGACTGACGCAACGCACGCCGGCATCGAGCAGCCGTCGCGCCAGCAAGAACTTGCGCGTGGATTCGGGACCTTCGGTCGTGAAGTTCGGTGTCCCCGCCGTGGCCTGCAGCGTGTACCGGTCGAGAATTCGAGGATCTTCGCGGGCGAAATCCAACGCGTCCGCCAGTTTGCCCGAGGTCAGAATCCCGACCGCCTGCTGAGTGAAGCGGTCCATAGCGGCCATCATTCCACTGCCATCGACCTCGCGGCGGAACAAGTCGAACTCGGCCAGCAAGGCCGTGCGTTCGGTCAGCCGATCGACATTGATCGCCCCGTCCAGCTTCAGGCTCACGGAATGATTTGCGCCCAACTTGGCCAGTTCACGCTTCATGCCCGGTTCGAGGACACGCGAAAAGAGCTGCGAAATGTCGGGCCGGAACGGCTGATAGGCCGGCCCCAGAAAACCAGGACGGGCACTGTTCCGCACCAGCGGCCGACCTTGCATCAGGTCGACGAATGAGGGTGCGGAATCGGTCGGGGATCCCTGCAACTTGGCAACGACCGAACCCAGCGCTGGCCGGCCCCCCAGCGACCGCAACGCCTTTTCCTCAAATCCAGACTGGCACTGAAAGCCGTCGTGAGCCCCCGCCGAGCCGACCAGCGACCGCACAAACGCGACTCGATCTGCGATGACAGCCAGCTTGGGTAAGTGCTCGCAGATGCTAATCCCAGGAACTCGGGTCGCGATCGGATGGAAATCACCCCGAATCTCAATCGGGGCATTGGGCTTCAGGTCGATCGTATCGAGTTGTGGCGGTCCACCGTCCAGATGCACGAAGACGACGCTCTTCGACGATCCCCTCTTCCCGGCCGTCTCCTCAGCGCGCAGCAATCCGGCCAACGACGCGACGGCCCCGCCGAACAAACTGGCCTGAAAAAAATCACGACGCGTCCATGAGCCGGCCGGCGAGATCGTCTCTCGAAAATCGTGATTCATCGCGACGGTTCTCCCGCATGACAGAAATCAGCTCGCGACCTCAGCCTGGCCCAAGTATCAAAGTACCGGTCAATATGTATCTAATTTTATTGATATGTTGTTCCCCGATGGTAAACATTTCCAGACTCAAAGGCAATGGGCATTCCGTTCCCAGCCCACGTCCGCAACCTATCTTCGTCGGTAAGAGGGGCGCTATTGCTCGCCTCTGCATTCACGAATGCAGTCGGGCAGAAGTGCCCATCCTCCGGCCCAAGTCCATGCGCGACATCTTTGCCATCTTTGACCGCCTCCACAAGGTGGAATGGCCGCCCCCGGCTGCCTTCACGTGGAACGCGAAGGCTACTTTAAGAGCGCGCTGATCACTCGTTGATGTTCCACCCCGGTCAGACGCTGATCCAGGCCCTGGAACTTGTAGGTAAAGCGTTCGTGGTCGATGCCCATGCAGTGCAGGATCGTGGCGTTCAGGTCGTTGATGTGGCAGGGGTCCTTCACGATGTTGTAGCTGAAGTCGTCGGTCTCGCCGTAGTTGATGCCACCTTTGATCCCGCCGCCTGCCGTCCACATGCAGAAATTGCGCGGATGATGGTCGCGGCCGTAGTTTTCCTTGGTCAGAGCGCCTTGGGAATAGACCGTCCGGCCAAACTCACCGCCCCACACGACCAGCGTTGTGTCCAGCAGCCCCAGCCGTTTCAGGTCGGTCAGTAACGCACCAATCGGCTGATCGGTGTCGTAGCATTGCGAGGCCAGATCCTTGGGCAGATTGCCGTGCGTATCCCAGCCCCGGTGGAGCAGTTGTACGACACGGACACCCCGTTCGACCATACGCCGCGCGAGGAGTGCGGCGGCGGCGAACGTGCCCGGCTTCTGGACTTCCGGGCCATACATGTCCAGAGTCTCTTTGGTCTCGGTGGTCAAGTCGATCAGTTGCGGGACACTCGACTGCATCCGGAAGGCCATCTCGTATTGCGAGATCCGAGTTTGAATCTCGGGGTCACCCAGTTCTTCGAAGCTGCGTTGATTGAGTTTCGCCAGAGCGTCCAGCATGATGCGGCGGTCGCTGGCATCCACGCCGGGCGGGTTCTGCACGTAAAGGACAGGATCGCCTGAGCTACGCAGCGCGACTCCGTTGTAGCTGGACCGCAAGAAGCCGCTGCTCCACATGCGCGTGAAGAGGGCTTGGCCGGCCGTGCCCGAGGACCACAGCGGCGTCAGCACGACGAAGGCGGGCAGATCGTTACTTTCACTGCCCAGACCGTAAGACAGCCACGAGCCCAGGCTGGGTTTGCCGGGGACTTCGCTGCCGCTCATCACGAACGTGCAGGCGGGGTCGTGATTGATGGCGTTGGTGTGGACCGACTTGATCACCGCGATGTCGTCGACGTGCTTCGCGGTATGGGGCAGCAACTCACTGACCCACGTCCCGCATTGCCCGTGCTGCGTGAACTTGAATTTTGAAGGGGCGACCGGCAGGTGGGCCTGGCCGCTGGTCATCGTGGTGATCCGCTGGCCCTTGCGGATGCTGTCGGGCAGGTCCTTCTGAAAATGTTCTTCCAGCTTCGGCTTGTGGTCCCACAGATCGATCTGCGACGGGCCGCCGTTCATGTGCAGATAGATGATGGCTTTCGCTTTCGGAGCGAAGTGCGGAAAGCCAGCCAAGGGCGGGTGGACTGCAGCGGGAGCGGCCAGCGCCTGACGCTGTTGACCGGCCAGCATCGAGGCCAGCGCGATCCCCCCCAGACGTAATCCGGTCTGACCGAAAAACTGCCGTCGAGTTTGCAGCAGTTGAGAATCGAAAAGTGGATGCATCATGGTATCACTATCACAAGGATAAACAGGAACCACAAATTGTCCCCCAAAGCCTCCTCGATCGCAAGCCAGGTCAGGGCCCTTACAGACACATTCGCGGACCACACCGCGAGAACGCGATCAGACAGACTCCGCATTCAACAAACAACAGGATCTCTTGCTCCTGTCGGGGACGGTTTCCGTTGCGGGCGGCTGAGTATATGCTGAGAGGCGTTTGAGACCAAAACGGAACTGACTGCAATCTGGAGCGCCGGCTATGCTGTATCGATGCCTGTTGTGTCTCTGTCTGGTCACTTGGGGGGCCGACCCCCAGAACGGTACAGCGGTGGGACGGTTCGTTGTCGAACATCCCACGCTGTTGAATCTGGGGTTCGAGTGGCAGATTCAAGGCGATGCGAATCGCAATGCGGCGGTCGCCGTGCAGTTTCGGGCCGTGGGTGACACGGAGTGGCGGCCGGCCCTGCCGCTGGTGCGCATCGGGGGCGAAAACGTCTATCGGCGGCGCGAGAATCTGGACTACACGGTGCCGGATGGATTTGCCGGCAGCATCCTCAATCTGCAACCGGCGACCGAGTATGAATGCCGTTTTCAATTGACCGATCCGGACGGTACGAGCGGTCAAGTCTCGCAAACGGTACGCGTGAAAACTCGCGGTGAACCACAGCCGTTCATGACTGGACGTCGGCTGCATGTGTACCCGGCAGATCATCAGGGGGCCCGCGAGGAACCCAGTTTCACCTGTCTGCTGCAGGCCTACTACGGAGCCGGGTTGGGTGATTGGAATGCCGTGTGGGAGCGTCGAGCGCAGCCGGGAGATACGATTCTCATGCATGCCGGGCTGTATAAATCGGATCGCTTGAACTATGTCGATCCGCAGATGACGCCCTTCGACGGCACGATGTCGCTGACGTTAAAAGGCACCGCCGAAAAACCGATCACGATCAAGGCGGCTGGCGATGGTGAAGTCGTGTTTGACGGGGCCGGCAACCATCGGCTGTTCGACGTCATGGCATCCAAGTACCACATCTTCGACGGGCTGACGATTCGCAACACCGATGTCGCCATCTTCGCCGGACAGAAAGAAGTCCTCGGCGCGGTCGGACTGACTGACGGTGAAGAACTGTCGGTTTGAGAACATCGGGTTCGGCGTCTGGACCGAGTACGCGGGTTCGAGCGATTTCTATATTGCGGACAACCTGTTTCTCGGCCGCGATGACCGCTTCCGGCTGATCGGCTGGACGGGTCCCCTGTGGGCCAGTGCGGGGCCGTATGGGTCCCATCTGCTGACGAGTTACTACGCGATCAAGGTGTACGGGCCGGGGCATGTGATTGCTCACAATGCGATTGCCTACTTCCACGATGGCATCGGGATTTCCACTTATGGAACCCCGCCGCCAGATCCGGACCAGCGAGCCTCGTCGATTGATATCTACAACAACGACATGCACATGTTGAATGATGACTTCGTGGAGACTGACGGCGGCGTCCACAATGTGCGGGTGATGAACAATCGCGGCATCAATGCCGCCCACGGCGGATACAGTGCGCAGCCGGTATTTGGCGGTCCGGTCTATTTCATCGGCAACATTCTGTATCACGTCCCCTCCGGCGTGTCGTTCAAGTTCTCGGGCAAGCCGGCCGGTCTGTTCGTCTACCACAACACGATCATCGGCGAGCAGACCCTGCGCGACCCCTCGACCAACATGCACTTCCGGAACAATCTGTTCTTGGGCCGAGACACGCCCAATCGCGGCATCATGACCTGGGCGAACGCGACCGAGACCTTCAGTTCCGACTACAACGGATTCCGCCCGAACAAGAACGTGACCGAGCAATACTCATGGCTGGGACCTCAAGCGGGCCAGCGACTCTACGAGCCAAAGCCCGAAGACTGGAAAAGTTTCGCCACGCTGGCGGAATTCCGCGCAGCAACGCAGCAGGAGACGCACGGCATCGAGATTGATTTCGACGCGTTCGAGGAATTGGCTCCACCAGACCCAACCCAGCGCCACGCGGTCTACCACTCCCAAGAGCTGAGCTTTCGGCTTAAGCCAGCCAGCAAGGCCGTAGACTCCGGGGTCGTAATCCCGACAGTAAACGACGGCTTTCAAGGCCGCGCCCCCGATCTGGGCGCCCTGGAAGTCGGATCGCCCGAGCCAACCTACGGACCAAGATGGCTCAAGAAGAAGCTGTTTTACCGGTAGCTTACAGCCGTTGGAATTTCAAGAAGCTGCTTTACAACGAGATACTCCGTTCACGAAATGTATGAGGAAGCCTTTTCCCAAATCCTCACTGCGCTCAACGTGCGCTCTCTCGACAGAAAAGGGCTAAATAGAAATTAGGCACCGTCCTCCAATAGCTGAATCAGCTCTTCGACGAACTTGGCGTGCGATTCGCGGATGTCATTCCACGCAGGAGACTCTGAAACGAGTCGCTTGGCGTCTCCCAGTGAGACTCACCCACGACTGGCTATCAGGGTGCACAGCGGAAACGGCCTGAGTGCCGCGACGATCAACCCAAAGTAGATCAGATAGAGCGTAATGATGAGCAACCAAACCTCCGTTGGTAGAGGATCCGAGAGTTGGCCAATGTTTGAAATCAACTCAAGGGCAAACAGGAGTGCAACGGCAGCGCTGAAAACTATCTGACGAATGATCGAGGGTGGCCCCGCATGCTTGAGATGATCAGATCCAACCGAGGCGCGAATCAGAGAGGCGAACACGGGGACCATGACGGCCGCCAACCAAGCAGCAAGGTGATTGCGGCCAAAGAAATGGCAAACAATGGCGGGGGTGGCCGCAACAGCGGATGGAAGCACACCGTCCCAACACAGGAGCGCAAACCGACTCAAGTGAACCTTACCCGAGTGTGCTGCGCGTGTGGCCATTGATGACACCCCAGAGCCAACCGTGGCACGCGTCGGGTTGAACTGTTTGTGCCCTTAGTGTCCCGCTGGTAATGCCACGCCCTGCGGCATCTCGGCACCCTGCGGGCCAGGTAAGTCTAGCGGTTTGTACCAGTTCTCCTGCATCCAGTCGACCAGCAGACGCATTTCTTCCGTCGTCATCCGCTTCTCAAAGCCGGGCATCCGATTGCGTTTGCCGTAATGCTGTTTGGCACCTGGGTTATTGACGAAGCTGGTCAGCCACTTTGCTGAGCCGTAACCTGTTAGATCCGGTCCGCTGCCGCCACCCTCAAGGGGTTGCGGGGCACCACGGACGTGCATGGCATGGCACGACGAGCACGATTCACTGATCTCATTGGTGCCGACTTCGAAGAATTCCTGCCCTGCCTTGATCAACGCTTTGTCGAGCGGCGGAGTGAATTCGCGTCCTGATTGATCCGCCAGAAATTCGACCACGGCATTCGCCTCGTCCACTTTCAACTTCGCCCCGTGCGTCGTCGACCAATCGGCCATGCTCCCTTCGGTGAAATGCTTACCCAACGGCTTGCCCTCAAAGCTGGCTGTTTCGGTCGGTGCGAAGACCTTGGGGAATTCGGTGATGACCGACTTGATCCATTCACGCGACCCGAATTTTCCCAGGTCCGAAGCCGTACCCGCCACGATCGTCTCTACACCTTTGACAATTTGGACGATATCTTTTCCCATCCCGTCCTTGCCGTTGTGGCGGTGGCAGGTCGCACAATTCTTCGCGAACAATCGTGGTCCCTGAGTAAACGGATCAGCCTTAAGCAGTGCTAAAGCGCCCGTAGGGCCGATTCCGCTCGGCGACTTCGCCAGCTCCACGACGCGCGTGGCATCCCGATGAGCCTGTGCCACAGCGGCGTTGTAGCCGGCATTCTTCCAGTCTGCGTCCAAGGCGATGTAGGTCAGGCCCACACAGGCCGCGAGCAAGAGGAAGACGAAACCAATATTGGCCCGATGTCCGAATTTCGATCGTCCAATAAACGGCATGAGGAACAATGCTCCCAGGACCAGACCGGGCACGACCATCGCGCCGATCATTTCATATTTGCCCGGGAAGTACTTGAGCATTTGGAACAGGAACAGGAAGTACCATTCCGGCCGCGCCGCCGAGAAATTTTCAGAGGGGTCTGCAGGCGCCCCCAATTCGGCGCCTCTCCAGAAGACTAACACCAAGACGGTTGCGAGGATGGCCAGGCACACGACGGCGTCTTTTAAAACTTGATCCGGCCAGAAGTAGGCTTCCGGGGCGCGATTGGGATTGGGGACCGTGATCCCGTGGCGGCGGAAACACCAGATGTGCAGCGCCAGGAAGGCAATCAGCAGAAACGGCAGCAATCCGGCATGCAAGGCGAAGAAGCGAGTCAGCGTGTGGTGCCCATAGGCTGGTCCGCCCGCTGCCAGTTTTTGAACCTCGGCACCCACCATTGGCGTGCCGCCCGCAATGTTCGTCGCGACTTGCGTGGCCCAGTAGCCCTTCTGATCCCAAGGTAACAGATAGCCGGTCAGTGAGAGCCCCAGCACGATCAACATCAGGATCAGCCCCAGCCAGAAGTTGACCTCGCGGGGGGCTCGATAGGCGCCATCGATGATGACCTGCATTAAATGCAATGCGAGCAACACGATCATCGCCTGGGCAGTGAAGTGATGCAGGCCACGTACCAGCCACCCGTACTGCATGACGTGTTCGATGTAGTACACGCTTTCCCAAGCGGTTTGAGTGCTCGGGCTGTACGCCATCCACAGGAACATTCCCGTAATCATCTGGATGGAAAACGTAAAGACCAGCGTGCTGCCCCAGACGTAGCGCCAGCGGGCACCGCCCGGAATGCGTTCGTAGAGTGCCTCGTGCATCAAATCTCGGATGCCGGTGCGTTCATCCAGCCAATTGAGCATAGTTTGCATGATTGGTGGTCCCAACAATAAGGCCATTCATGGCCGGTCATGGATCAACTGCTGATGGATTACGAAATCCTAGTCGATGGGGCGAACTCAGTCCTGAGTCTCCACATCGCAAATAAACGATTTAGCAGCCTGTTGATAAAGGTGTCTGGAACTCTCCGGACGTCGCATAAATGTTCGATACCGTGTGGTTGGCAAAGTTCCAGACACCTTTTTCAACAGGCTGTCAGGTCTTGGCGACCTTGTGCTCTTCGCCCGTGCGGAAGTCTTGATACCTGACCCAGACTTCACCGATTTTGAGTTTCTCGGCGTCCACGTCCAGCGTATCCATATCCCGTGGCGGAGTTTGATTCATCCGAGTTCCGTCCACCTTAAATGCACTGTCATGGCAAGGGCAGAGGTACTCGTTGCGGCCCGGCATGTAGTCGACGGCGCATCCCAGGTGGGGACACGTGACATTGAAGGCGATGACTTTTTTCGCCGCGTCCTTGCGAACGTAAACCGCCCCTACCGGGACGTTGAGATAAGTCGTCCAGGCATCTTCCAGGCGATGAACGACCACCGTAAAACGAACCGGTGAGCCGTCATCGGGCACGGCGTCCAGTTGTCCCACCTTAATGAAGCCGCCCAATGCATTGCTTCTGCGCAATGGATCAAGGAAGAACAGGAGCCCGGAGATGGCCGGAAAAATACCGACGATCCCCGCAATGGTGGCCGTGAAGGCGCGGTAGAGAAACCCCCGCCGAGTTGGCTCGCTGGTTGTCGATGGGGTGGCCGGAACTGGTTGGGTCATGTTAAGAACTCCTCGCCAGCAAAGTGCAATAACGGTCGCGGAATGGTTCCGCGAACCAGGTTCAATCAATAAAACGTCAATCACTTACTGAATTGAGGCCCCAGGCGTCGTCTCGTGTGAGTCGCAATCACCAACTGGCGGGTTACACAGGCAGGCAATTCAGGCGGGATGTGACAGCACGCGCCGCCACACAGTATTCATTGTTTCTGATTCAGGTACCTCGCACAAGTGAAACAGCACGATTGAGAGCGCGGAGCATCTTGGAAAATTGGGGCAACCCGCAAATTCGGAGAGATCGCGGCCAATATCAATTTTTGCGATGTCGAAGAAAACCAACAAATCTGGTTGCGGAGGCCCCCGTCGGGCTTGCCCCGGCGGAGCCCTGACTGGTCTGCTACCGAGCTCAGTCCTCATCCTGCTCAACGGGTGGTCTCCGATGGCCCCTGCTGCCTCCCACCCGGCTGTTTTGCGAGGAATCTGTGACGGCGGCAGGGGCCATCGGAGACA
>CAMAVF010000099.1 GCA_945861445.1 Planctomicrobium piriforme
CCAAAGAAATCCGCGGCGAGTTCCTGCCGATCCAGACGAACGTCCCGGGCTTCGAGATGTGCGAACACCTGCCGCTGCAGGCCGCCATGGCAGACAAGCTGGCCGTCGTTCGCAGCCTGAGGTTCGCCAATCCAAATCACGACCGCAGCCTGAACTTCAGCGGCTTCCCCGACCAGCAGAAGCGGCCGGCGTTCGGCTCGGTGGTCAGCCGGCTCCGCAGTGCCGATCAAACCGACCGGCTGCACTACGTCAGCATGGTGGACCGTCATCCCGAGCAGCCCTACCTGGAAGAGCCGCTGTATGCGGGATCAGACCACCAGCCGTTCCGCCTCGGCACCGCCGGAAAGATCAAAGACCTCTCGCTGCCGAATGGAATCACGATTGATCGGTTGGCCGATCGTCGCCAATTGCTGGGTGCGTTCGACAACCTGCGCCGCGACATGGACACCAAAGGCAATTTCAAGGCGATGGACAAGTTCCAGCGCCAGGCACAAGAGATCGTCACCTCACCCAAGGTTCGCGACGCATTCGATATCAGCCAGGAACCTGCCAGAGTCCGGAAGAAATACGGCAAGCTGGAGACGCACCCCTACTCCAGAACAACACTCACCTGGGATCCCGACAGACTGCTCATGGCGCGGCGGCTCGTGGAAGCTGGTGTTTCGGTGGTGACCGTCTCCATCGGACAATGGGACCATCATGAATCGATCTTCCCGACACTGCGCTGGCAGTTGCGACGCTTCGACCAGGCGCTCACCGCGTTGCTGACCGACCTGCAGGAGCGGGGCCTGGATGAAGAAGTCGCCGTCGTGGTCTGGGGCGAAATGGGCCGCACGCCGGTCGTGAATCGAGACGGCGGCCGGGACCACTGGGGCGATTCGGGAGTTGTCCTATTTTCCGGCGGCGGATTGCGGATGGGTCAGGCAATCGGCGCGACCAACGCCCGCGGCGAGCGACCCAACTCGAAGCCCATCGGCACCCAAAACGTCCTGGCCACCCTCTACGACGTCCTGGGCATCGACCCGTCCCACACCCTACCAGACTTCAGCGGCCGACCAGTGCACCTCGTGGATGACCACGAGAAGATTGCCGAGCTGATGTGAAGGGGCAAGCGTTCGTTTAACCCTGAGCCAACGGCGAGGGTGCTATCGGTGGGTTATCGCGTCGTGTGAGGGTGTGAGGGTGTGAGGGTGTGAGGGTGTGAGGGTGAAGACTTATCTCATCTAAGATGAGCCCACCTCCCCCACTCCGTCACCCTCTTACTCTCATACCCTCACACGGTTTCAAAAGCGCAGAGATTTCAAACAGCGCAGAGACGAGGTCACGCCGTCTACCCGATGATATCCCAGATCGGTTCGCCACCATGCGCGATATGGAGCGGGCGGCCGGTCATGTCGGGGACCATCAGATGCGGGTCGATCCCCAATTGCTGGTAGATTGTTGCCACGATGTCGGCCGGTGAGACCGGGCAGCTTGTCGGATAGGCGGCGATGGCGTCCGTTGTGCCGTAGACCGCTCCCCCCTTGATCCCGCCGCCGACCATCAGGCAGAACGTACATTGCGGCCAGTGATCGCGGCCGGCCTGGCCGTTGACCTTCGGGCTGCGACCCATTTCGCCCATCACGAAGATCAAGGTGGAATCGAGCAGGCCGCGGCTTTCCAGATCATGCACCAGCGCGGGCAGGCACAGGTCGAGGACCGGCAGGTTGTAGCCCTTGAGCACATTAAACACGTTTTCGTGCATGTCATAGGTGAATGAACCGTCCGGCAGGAAATTCTCGGCATGCACGCTGATAAACGGCACGCCCCGTTCCACCAGCCGGCGGGCAATCAACATGCTCGATCCGAACAGGTTGCGACCGTACTGATCGCGCAGTTCTGCCGGTTCTTTGGAGACGTCGAAGGCATCTCGCGTATTGTTGGAGCACAGCAACGAGAACGCCCGCTCCTGGAATTTGTCCAGTCGATGAGCGGCCCGCGACGCGTTCACGCGGCCGAATTCACCGTCCAGTTGCGTCAACAGCGACTGCCGGTTGCCCAGTCGTTGGACCGTCATATCAGGCAGCCCGTCGCAGCCCGGCATCATCGGTTCGCCGAGAGGCTTGACGGTGCCGTAGTACTTCCGTTCGGGCTTCTTATCGAACGTGGGATTGCACAGGGCGAACAGCGGATCGTACTGGCTGCCGAGCCAGCCACCGTAGGGGCCAGGTCGGCGAATCCCCGGGTACATGCTGCTTTCACCCCACCCGGGATAGCACGGCATACAGACAGATCCCGGCAAGTCTTTCGGTCCCATCCCGAGGTATTGGCAGATCGCGCCGATATCGGGCGGATCCTTGGGATCGGGAACCAGAGCAGCCGGGTTCCCACCAGACCAACCGGTCATCACCGGCAATGGATTGTGCGAATTGTAATTGTGAGTCACCGTGCGAATCAGCGCGGCCTTGTGCATCATGCGCGCGATGTTCGGCATGTGCTCGCAGATCTGCAACCCGGGCACCGACGTGCTGATCCCCGTAAACTCGCCGCGAATTTCCACGGCGGCGGCCGGTTTCAGATCGAACATGTCCATCTGGCTGGGTCCCCCCAGCAAGTTGAACAGGATCACCGACTTCGCCCGACCGGCGGGACGAGCAGACGTCTGATCCGCGGCCTGCAGCAATCCCGGCAGGTTCATGCCGCCAAACAACGACAGCCCGCCCACCTGCATCAACTCGCGACGAGTCACACCGTCGCACATCGTTGTCTTACCACCAAGAACGCTGAGCATGTCAGATGCCTTATATTCCAGAGGAAGCGCAAGCCTCCCCTCCCGATCCATCAACCACCATCAATCCGTTATTCTACCCAGTTTTCGCCAGATCCGGCTAGAGAAAAGCCGAGAAAATGGCCCGTGGCCGGCTCAAAACATTCCGTGGGATAGGCTTCCAGCCTGTCATCTTCAACCATGACAGGCTGGAAGCCTATCCCACGAGCAGCATCCCAAACGCCACTCAACGACCATCGCGCAGTCTGGCACCGAAATAACCTCCCGAATCGCCACCTCCATCGATCTTCGCGATCGTGCGCTCCTGGTCGTAGTCGACCCGCCGAAAGGTGATGGTTTCACCATCAAACAACACATAGCAGGCTCGAGGATCACCGTCACGCGGTTGGCCGACCGAGCCCACATTACAGATCACTCGCTGATTCCCCAGCCGGTACTGCGAACTGAAATCAGCCGGCGAAAGAAAGTCAAATTCCCCGGGTCCGCGGTCCGAGTGGACGAAGATCCCGGGAACGTGAGTATGCCCGGCAAAGCAGAGAGTCTCGAAACAATCCGCGACTGCGGCCATCTTCTTCTGATTGTAGGTATCTTCCGGAAACAGATACTCGTTGCGAGGATACCGGGGCGAACCATGCACATACATGATCGAGCCAATGGTGAGTGATGGCAAACAACTTCCCAGAAACTCGACGAGTGCTACCGCCTCGGCGTCATTCCCTAGCAATCGTCGGTATCGCGAACTACTTCGCCCCAATCCAAAAGCGTTCTCTAACTCCCAGCCGACGGCCGCATTCCAATCACATTCCCCCTGCAACACGACGTCCGCTCTGTTCCTGACAAGTTTCACCACGTCGACGGGATCAGGCCCATCGCCGATGAGGTCCCCCAAACAGAATATCTCAGACGCACCGCAACGCTCGATGTCTGCAAAGACCGTGTTTGTGGCCTCGAGGTTGCCATGCAAATCGCTAATGATGGCTTGCAGAAATCCTGACATGACCAAGGTCTCATTATTGGATCAAGTTGAAAGTCACAAAAGCATCATAATCGGGCCGGTTGAGCCGTGCGGCGCCAACCCCCCCGGATTCTTCTGTCAGGTGCCGAGTCCGTGAAGTTGCCGCGAGAATCCCTGGGCTGACACTGTCCGGGCTCGCCTAACATGTCTCAGGTTGACAGGTCTCTTCCACATGAGGCATGATTCCTGTCTTAAGCTTTGCAGTCGCACTCCTTACCTGGAGCGGAAGATGACGGTGAGCCTGAGTTGGTTGATCCTATTGCTTCCACTGTCCGCAGGTGCGGAACCTGATGCGGAATTCTTTGAGAAGCGGATTCGTCCGATCCTTGTTGAACGCTGCGAAGCGTGCCATTCGATGGCCAAGGGCAAAACCAGCGGTGGACTGGCGCTGGATACTCGGGAAGGCTGGCAGGTCGGCGGTGACAGCGGTTCGCCAATTGTGGCCGAAAAACCCGATGAGAGTCTGTTGATCCGAGCGATCCGCTATCAAGACGCTCAACTGCAGATGCCTCCCAAGGCGAAGGGGGGCAAGCTGGCGGATTCGGAGATCGCCTTATTGGTGGAATGGGTGCGCCGCGGAGCCCCCGACACGCGGGTGGCGGCGAAGCGGGTCGGCGGCATGACACCCGATGAAGTGCGTACCTGGTGGTCCTTTCAACCGGTCCGGGCCGTTGATCCGCCGGTGGTCCAGAATGCACTTTGGCCGAAATCGCCGGTCGATCGATTCGTTCTCGTCAAGCTCGAGCAACATCAGCTCGCCCCCACGCGCGAGGCCGATCGACGTACCTTGATCCGCCGTGTGACCTTCGACTTGACGGGCCTGCCACCGACGCCGGCCGAAGTCGAGGCGTTCTTGAACGATCAGACGAGCGACGCGTTTGACACTCTCGTCAGCCGGTTGCTCGATTCTCCCGCGTATGGTCAGCGCTGGGCGCGGCATTGGCTGGATCTGGTCCGCTATGCCGACTACCACGACCACAATCCGGCCGCACGCGAAGCGGTCTGGGAGACCATGGACGCGTGGCGTTATCGTGACTGGGTCGTCGATGCATTCAACTCGGACTTGCCGTTCAATCAATTCATCGTGCATCAAATCGCGGGCGACTTGTTGCCGAGTCCCGATGGAGCCGAGGTCTATCCCGCCGGGTTGATCGCTACGACGTTTCTCACCAACGGAGTCTGGGATCGAGGTGATGCGGATAAAGAAAAGATCATCAGCGACATGGCGGACGACAGCATCGATACGATCGGGAAGGCGTTTCTTGGCCTCACGCTGGGGTGTGCCCGTTGCCACGATCATAAGTTCGATCCCGTTTCCACAGAGGATTATTACGCTCTGGCCGGGATGTTTTATAGTTCGCACATGCTGAAGGAACTGGGCGCCAAGGGTGACAACTATAAGGTGGACCGCAGGCCGCTGGTGCCGGCAGCGGTCGTTGCGCAACGCGACGCTCAGGTCAAGCTGTTGAACGACGTGGTGGCGAAGCTGGCGGAACTAGATAAGCAAACCCCGCCGCCCCCAGCGACTGATCCCGGTCGCATCAAACTGACCGCCGAACGCGACCAGCGGAAATCGGATTTGCCTCCCGAAATTCCGGTGGCCATGGCGATTCACGAAGGGGGCACTCCCGGCGGATTGTTTCCGGGAATCCAGGACGTTCCCATTCATATCCGCGGCAGTTATACGCGACTGGGACCGGTCGTCCCGCGGCGGATGCCGCGTTTTCTGGCAGGCGATAAACAGCCACCAATCGTCAGTGGCAGTGGTCGCAGGGAACTGGCACAGTGGGTGGCGTCGCCCGAAAACCCGCTCACCGCGCGCGTGATTGTGAACCGCATCTGGCAGTGGCATTTTGGTGAAGGTCTGGTCCGCACGTCCAGTAACTTCGGCAAGCTGGGGACTGCTCCGTCACACCCGGAATTACTGGATTGGCTGACCGCGAAGTTCGTTGAGGATGGCTGGTCGATTAAGAAATTGCAGCGGCGGATCATGCTGACGGCCACGTATCAACAATCGAGTCAGATCTCGCGCGAGCAGTTCGATCGCGATCCCGAAAACCGCTGGCTGGGTCGATTCACCGCGCGGCGCCTCGAGGCCGAAGCAATCCGCGATGCCCTATTGGCAGTCGCCGGGCGACTGGATCCAGCGGCCGGGGGACCTGCCAGCCACGAACTGGCCATTCCACGCCGCACCCTGTATGTGCAGACGGCCCGCTGGGATCGAGACAACTTCACCACCCTGTTTGACGCGGCCAATCCCGATTCGTCGACCGAAAAGCGAGTCGTCAGCACGGTCGCCCCGCAAGCGTTGCTGTTGCTCAACAACGAGTTCGTCCTGAATCAAGCCAAACATCTGGCAGATCGATTAGTGAACACTGTCCAGAAAGATGATGCAGCCCGAATTCAATTTGCCTATCAACTGTTATTCGGCCGACTAGCCACTGTTGAAGAACTAGAAATCGCCACGCAGATGGTCAGCCAGCCTGGAACAGCAGATCCCACCGCACGGTGGAGAGACTTGGCCCACGTGCTGCTCTGTAGCAACGAGTTCGTGTATTTGGATTAGAAGCCCGAACACTACCGGTTTAGAGCATTTCTTCCTGGAATTGCCCCCACGGTTTGGTTACAGAGAACAAGCCACTTTGGAATCCTATATGAGCAATCAACCGCTATTATCGCGTCGAGATCTGTTGTGCCAGACGGGGTGCGGCTTTGGGATGCTGGCCCTGGCCGACATGCTGGCCGCGGAAACGCCAGACCGGGGCGCTCATCCGTATGCCGTTCGAGCTCCGCATTTTCCCGCACGCGCCAAACGGGTTATCTTTCTGTATATGCCTGGCGGGCCGTCGCATGTCGATCTGTTTGATCCCAAGCCGCGTCTGGAGCAGGACAACGGCAAGCCGCTACCGTTCGAGAAGCCGAAACTCGAACGGACCAAGACTGGCAATCTGCTCGCTTCTCCCTGGAAGTTCGCCAAACAGGGCCAGGCGGGGATCGAAGTCAGCGAGTTGCTGCCCAAGACGTCGGCTTGCATCGATGATCTGTGCGTGATTCGCTCGATGTACGCCGACAACATCAATCATACCGGCGCTGCATTGCAGTTGTGTACCGGCGAGCAAGCGTTCTCGCGCCCCAGCATGGGGTCCTGGCTGACTTACGGACTGGGCACGGAGAATCAGAATCTGCCCGGGTTTGTCGTCGTCAGCCCTGCCGCCGTGTTTCAGGGAGCTCAACTTTGGGCATCGAGTTTCCTGCCGAGTGCCTATCAGGGAACCTTGGTGCGCGATCTGAAACATCCGATTGCGAACCTGGGTGATCCTGCAGGCAGTCTGGATCCTCAGCGCGCAAAGCTGGATGCGTTACGCAAGCTGAACGAAATCCATAGGCGAGAGCGAGCCCACGACAGCCAGCTCGATGGACGCATCGCCGCCTTCGAACTCGCGTTTCGCATGCAGCGTGAAGCCCCGGCCGCGTTCGACATTTCGCAGGAAACGGCTGAGACTCAGAAACAATACGGTGTGAATGAGCCGGCGACCGAACTCTTCGGCCGCCAGTGCCTGCTGGCTCGACGGCTGGTCGAACGGGGCGTCCGTTTTGTGCAACTCTTCGATGCTCCCATGAACAACGCCTGGGATCATCACGGTAGCTTGCGTGAAAAACTCCCCCTGCGTTGCCAGGCGGTCGATCAGCCCATCGCGGCTTTGCTGACTGATTTGAAGGCGCGCGGACTGTTACAGGACACGTTGGTCTTGTGGGGGGGCGAGTTTGGCCGGACGCCCACGGGTGAAGGAGCAAACGGGCGCGAGCATCACCCGTTTGGGTTTACCATGTGGCTGGCCGGCGGAGGCATCCGAGGTGGAATGACCTACGGGGCCACAGACGATTTCGGCTGGCACTCGGTCGAGAACAAGGTTCACATCCACGACCTGCACGCCACGATTCTGCACTTGATGGGCTTTGACCACGAGAAGCTGACCTACCGGTTTGGAGGCCGCGACTACCGCCTGACCGACGTGCATGGCAAAGTCGTTCGCGAGATCCTCGCGTAGTGATCACCGCCACGAAACGGTGAGTTGATCTCGTGGAACCTTCTCTCCACTCGCCTCGGTACTCCCTAACCATGCAAACTGTTCTGAGGCTGCTGGCCGGACTGTTGGTGCTGCGGGTCACCGTGGCCGTGGTGCTGGGATATCACGACTACTTCCCGCCGAATTTTGAATCTGATTTCTTGCAGGGACGGGCAGACTACTTTTGGGGCGGTTACCAGTGGGCGTTTTACCCGCATATCGTGTCGGGTCCCGTCTCGCTGATCCTGGGAACAATCCTGATCGGCGACCGATTTCGAAAGCGGTTTCCGCAGTGGCATCGGTATCTGGGACGGATTCAAGTCGCGTGCGTGCTGCTCGTCGTGACCCCCAGCGGCCTGGGGATGGCTTGGCATGCGGAGACAGGCGCCATTGCCGGTGCGGGGTTCGGCCTGCTGGCCATCGTCACTGGCGTGTGCGTCACCTGCGGCTGGCGATCGGCCGTGCAACGGCGCTTTGCGGAACATCGCCGCTGGATGTGGCGAACGTACGTGTTGTTATGCTCGGCCGTCGTCGTCAGGATGATTGGCGGACTGGCCACCGTCACCGATTTCGATGCCCCCTGGCTCTATCCCCTGGCAGCGTGGGCCAGTTGGCTGGTGCCGCTGCTGGCGTTCGAACTGAACCGCTTGGGAAATCCATTCATTCGTGCTATTCGTGGTTCAATTTCCTGCTCCTCGTGATTGTCGATGCCGGTTGCCTCTCGGACGGGCCACGAGACGCTGCTTGTTTTGAGCCGTTGATATCCACAGATTTCGCAGATGACGCAGATGCAATTCTTATCTGTGAAATCTGCGAAATCTGTGGATACCCTCCAAAATTGCGCAACTTCAAACGCACCTGCCGAGCCGCGGATGTCTATCGAGCGTCGCACGACTACGCGGTTCGGCGGGGCACCCTCTGGGTCCCTCACCCTCCCAGGGGCCGAAAATCCATCACCGCGTAGCCCACGATGTGTGCGATCGATGACACTGAATTCATCTCGCCACCTCGCCCCGGCGAGTTCATTTTGCGCACGGCAGTTGCTACTCTATGGGAAGTGATCCGCGACGTTTTCCATTCGTCGACATGTCGTGCGGGTCTGCGTCTGCAATAACGACAATTTCTGGGGCGGGTCTCTGAAAGGACATTTGCCGTGACTGCCATGCATCTGCCGCGATCTTCATCATTTCATGTCGCCTGCATCCAGGCGTTGTTCGCCTGTGTCCTGCTCTGTGCTGGCCAACCGGCTTCGGCCCAAGTCGTGGCCGACGATCCGGTGGTGACCGAGTACGATGTCGTGCCGACCTGGCCGAAGCGCCCGGAAAATGTCAGCGGCAAGGGCTGGGTCTCGGGACTTGCGATTGACAAGGAAGACCGCGTGTGGTTCTTCCGCAAGGGCCCCGATCCCGTGCAGGTCTACACGGCCGACGGGGAATTCGTGCGCACCTGGGGCAAGGGGATGTTTACCAATCCGCACCAGTTGCGGATTGATCACGAGGGCAACGTCTGGGTTGCCGACTTTGGAGCACACATCGTTCAGAAGTTCGATCAGGAAGGCAAGGTGCTGCTGACACTCGGAACCCGCGACGTAAAGGGAGAAGACGCCACCCACTTCAACATGCCGACCGACATGGCGATCACTCCCACGGGTGAGATCTTCGTCACCGACGGCTACGGCAATCGACGCGTGGTGCATTTTACACCGGAAGGCAAGTTCATCAAAACCTTTGGCACGGCTGGCCCCGGCCCCGGGCAATTCGTGATGCCGCACGCCATCGTCATCGATTCCAAGGGCACGCTGTTTGTCGCCGATCGTAACAGCGGACGCATTCAGCTCTTCAATCAGGAAGGAAAATTCCTCGACCAATGGTCCAACGTCCTGATGCCGTGGGGCCTGTCCATCACCAAGGACGATCAACTGTGGGTGTGCGGTTCATCACCGCACTGGTGGTTCCGGCACGGGAAGTATCCCGAATACAAGGACCAGATCCTGATGCGATTCACGACAACCGGACGCATCACTCAAAGCTGGGTTTTGCCGTTGGGAGATATCGGCACCAACAAAGACGTCCCCGATACGTCGAAGTTGAAGCCGGGCGAAACGGTGGGAGCTCACTGCATCGCCCAGGATTCAAAGGGCAATCTCTACGTCGGCGACATCTATGGCGAACGCGCCCAGAAGTTCGTACCGATCTCGAAACGCTGATTTCGCCCCCTTCGATTTCTTGGTCCGCTTTGATTGGCTGGGGCCCAGTGCGTTTAGGAACCGTAGAGTTCCTCGATCAGCCGCCCGCTGCAGAGGGGCAGGGGGCGACCGAATTGATCGCGGAGTTCGCCAGTGGCGGGAATGCCGAGGGCGGCGAAGAGTGTGGTTCCGAGGTCGTCTGGCGAGAAGGATTTCGTCACCGGATAGGCGCCGACCGCGTCGGAATGGCCAATGACTTTGCCTGCTTGAACGCCACCTCCGGCAAATAGTGCGGTATAGACATGGGCCCAATGGTTGCGGCCTACATACTCGGCACCGGGCACCATCGAGATCGCCGGTGTCCGGCCAAACTCGCCCGTCATCACGATCAGTGTTTCATCGAGCAGCCCCGTGGCCGCCAGATCATCGAGTAATGCCGACAATGCCCGATCTAGCGGCGGCAACAGCGTCTCGCGCAGGCCGACAAAGTTTTTTTCGTGCGTATCCCAGGTCTGCACGCCCCCCATGTTCGCCTGGACGATCGTCACGCCAGCCTGCACCATCCGCCGAGCCAGCAGCAAAGATTGTCCGAATGTGTGCCGACCATAGGCATCGCGGACCGCATCCGGCTCGCGCTCCAGTTGGAATGCCAGAGCCATATTGCCCGATGTCAAGAGCTCCATCGCCGTGTGATGCAGGTCACCGTAACCCCCCGCCTCGGCCACCTCGACGCGCTGCTGGCGCTCATGCTCGAACTGGGCCAGCAATTGTTGACGTCGATTCACCCGCTCGATCGTGATCCCGGCCGGTAGCGACAGTGTTTCGTCCCGATACGTCTTCTGGTTCGGATCCTGGTTGAGTTGCCATGGATCGTGCCTGGCGGAGAGGTACCCAGCATGCTGCCCAGGCCACGGTGTCGCGCCGCCTGCCAACGGATACGGGAGTGACACCCCATTCGGAATGCCATCCTTTCGCGGCCGCAGATAATCGTAAGCCGCGGCATAAGATGGCCAGTCGTTGCGCGAGGCGGCATTCACGGCGTCGCCCGGCAACTGTCGCGGCATCACGTGCCCCGTCAGCGCTTTGTGCGTGGCGGGAAAGTGATTATTTTCCGAGTGCGACATCGTCCGCACCAGCGAAAACTGCCTGGCCCGCCGGGCCAGCAACGGCAAGTGCTCACAGACATTTAGCCCCGGCACGTCGGTCGCAATCGGCCGAAAGTCGCCGCGAATTTCGGCGGGGGCATCCGGCTTAAGATCGAACGAATCGTGTTGCGCGAGCCCCCCCGGCAGGTAGATCAAGATGATAGACTTTGCTCGACGAGCCAGCTTCTCCTCGGCTGCCCCACGCGACGCGGTCGACAGCGACGGCAAGCCAAATGCCGCGGCCCCCGTGCTGCGCAACCAGTCGCGACGCGTCAATTGAAGCCGACATTTCGTCGCGCGGTAATCTGCGGACATAATCTCTTTCAGAGTAGGAATCAGCATTCCTGAGCAATATCGGAATCGGCGTACCAGCAATTCCTGTGACATCGTCGCAAGCATGTCGCGGCGTCAGAGGCAGCAGTACCGCGACAATCGTGAATTCCAGCCCGCTCAACCCCGTATGCCAGCACGGCTATTATAGCAGCCTGTTGAAAAAGGTGTCTGGAACTTTGCCAACCACACGGAATCGAGCGTTTTGTCGACGTTCGGAGAGTTCCAGACACCTTTTTCAACAGGCTGATAGGCCCCAGAGCGAGCGTCTGCCAGATTGGTTACTTGCCGCAAGCGAATATAGAATCGCGGGGATAAATCGGCACAATCAGGTCCTCGAAGATCTCAACCGCAGTCGCGATTTCCGGGCCGAATTTTGTTTTACAGTTTGCGTGCCATCGTCATTGACGATAGTCGCCAGCCCCTCCGAATCTGCCAGGATCGAGTTCACGACATTCGACAACCTGAGAAAGAACGTCTCATTCTGTTCCACAACATTATCCGCCCGGACGGTGACCGCAACGGTCTTGGTGGTTTCACCTGGATTGAACTGAATCGTGCCCTTGATTGTCTGGTAATCCCCGCGGCTCGAAGCGGTCCCGTCCGCCGTGGTAAAATTGACTCGAATGACCGTGGCGGACGGCAGGGACAGGCGAATTGTAAACCGGAAAGTTGAAACTCCGGAATTTCCTTCATTCTGACTGACATCATCGATGGAGATTTTGGGAGTGTCATTATCGAGGATTGTCGCTCGTCCCTGCCTGGAAACCTGAACTCCATCCACGGTGGCTGTCAGATTCAGGAAGAACGACTCATCGGTCTCGAGAACCTGATCGTCCAGAATGGGGATGGAAATGGTTTTGGTGACTTCCCCGATTTCGAATACCACCACGCCTGTCGTCGCGACAAAATCGAAGCCGGAAGTCGCTGTGCCATTCGCGGTGGCAAAGTTGACGGTCAGTGGTTCGGTGAGGTCTCCCGACAGTGTTACGGTAAAGACCGCGACTGACCCACCATTGCTTTCGTTCACAGTGACGTTGTTAATGGTCAGATTGGCACTGATCGACTGTTGCATCAACGCAGAGATACTCAGTCGGCCACCTGTCACTGTTCGCCCGGCAAGGCTGGAGGTGGGAGTGACACTGCTTAGGATTGCGGTGCGAATGTCGGCTGCCGTCGCCCAGGGATTCGCCGATGCAAACAAGGCGGCGGCTCCTGTCACATGCGGTGTCGCCATTGACGTGCCGCTGAAACTGGCGTAACCGTTGGGAACAGTCGAATAAATGTTCGATCCCGGGGCACCCAAATCGACGGTTGTGGTCCCGTAATTGGAGAAGGAAGACAAGCCACCCGAACTGGTGATCGATGCCACGGAGATGACCGCTTCGTAAGTGGCAGCCGATTCGGTCGCCGTCCCCTGAAGTGTCGAGTAGTTGGCGGGATAACTCGAAGTGACGTTATTGTTGCTGGATTCGTTTCCCGCTGCCGCGATGAACAGGATTCCCGCCTTGGCGGCCCTGATGATCGCACTTTGCAGGCTGGCGGAATAACCACCACCTCCCCAGGAGTTGTTGGTCGCAACGATATTGATACCGTGACGAGTCTTCAGGTCGGTGAGGTAATCAATGGCTCGTACCGCGCCCACGAGAGATCCGCCATTGGGCCCCAGAAACTTGGCCCCAATGATCGTCACATTCCAGTTGACACCAGCGACTCCGATCCCATTCCCTCCTTCGCCACCAATTGTGCCCGAGACATGCGTGCCATGATTGTCGCCGTTGGTGGGATCGTAAATGGTATTGTCGTTGTTGAAAAAGTCCCAACCGTGGATATCGTCCACATAGCCGTTGCCATCGTTGTCGATTTGATCTCCGGGGACTTCGAACGGATTGGTCCAGATGTTCGCGTCCAGATCGGGGTGGGTGAATTGAATTCCGGTGTCAATGATTCCCACCACGACGTCTGCTGATCCCGTAAAGCCCGCATTCCAGGCTTCCTCGGCCTGACTGCCAAACTGATTTGTCGTGGCATTCGGGCCAATGGGTTGGGGTGAATCGTCGCTATACATGCCCCACAAGTTGCCATTCGTGTACTGGGGATCGTTGCTGACCTCCGTGGCATGCAGCAGATAATTGGGTTCCGCATAGATGACACCGGGAAGACTTCCAATTAACCTGGCAGCTGATTCAACGCTTAATCCGCGAGGCAGCCCGATTCGCTCCAAGACGCCATCGCTGGAACTGATCATGGCCGCGGATCGGATGGACTCTTTCAGGACCGACTGAGTCAAACTCCGCACGCTGTCACGCGTTTCTTGCGAGACGTCCGCAAACTGAACCAGCAGTTCACCGGGGACATATGCAGGACCCGCCAGGACCGTACGATCTTCCAGCACTTCCAGGTTGCAACTAAGAGATTTGCGTCGCCGCGCCTTCGCTCGTCCAGCAATCCACAGGCCGAGTTGGCGATTTGCGGCTTGAACACAGTCAAACATCGTCATGGAATCTCGCCAGCTTCAATGGACAGTTTTCACAATTGGGGGAGTAGAACGAGCGCCTGACGAAATGAGGTTGAGTCAATCAAAACGGAAAATTCAGACCGCATTTCACAGCAGGGCACGGCACGGCACGGCAATCGTACCATCGGGCCGAAAGGACGACCAGTCTACTTCCTGGGGATCGATCGTGAAGTTGTGTCTGTGCGTTCTCGTCCAACAATCCTTCAGCAAACATTGATGCGAAGCCAGGATGAATGCGGGTTCTGGCGAGCATCAACTGAAGCCAGGATGTGCCCAACCGCGAGCAAGCGGGCTTCAGAGCAAAGTCACTGAAGCCCGCTTGTGGTTGGGTACGCCCGCTGACGATTCGACGACTGCTTTTATTGCCGTTGTCCCACCGACTATTTTACCACATTCACAGTTTGAGACTTGCTGACGAACAGTCCCCCTGCGTCTTCCACGCGAACGGTGAAGGCACGGGAAAGATTCTTGGAGTTAATACTGCCACCTGACGAGGAGAACCGAATCCCACGCAGGAAGTCCTGGACCGCCGCCGAGGTGGTCGTCGGGTCCAGATTGATGGTAATTGTTCGAGTGGTCCCACTCCGCGTGTCACTGACGGTCCCCAAATCTGACGCTCCATCGAAGGAAACCAGATCCTTGACCTTCTTCTGCACGAGACCATTGCCGGCCTTGGGCAGGGAAACGGTGATCGTCACTTTCGCCAGATCGGTCGAACCATCCGGATCGTTGACGGTGATCGAGGGGAATACCTGAGTCGGAACCTTGCCCCGCTTGCTGAATGGCTGTGCCGATCCAGGCGCTCCCAGAGTGGGAGTTTCATTGACGTTTTGCAAATTCACCCGGACAATTCCCGATCCCGTCAAGTTGCCTCCGTCACGCACTTCGACTGTCAAGTTGTAAACGGCAATGTCTTCGAAGTTCAGCGCACTGGACGTTGCCACTGAAATCTGACCGTTTGACGGATTGATGGAGAAGGCGTTCCCCGTGTTACCCCCGGTGATTGTAAATGTGCGGGAATTGTTAGGTGCTGTCTGGTCGGGATCATTCGATCCCACCGTTCCCACAAGCGTATTGTTGGACGAGTTTTCCAGGACCGAGAAAACTTGGTTCGCCGGGATCGTCGGAGCCTCGTTCACGTCTGTCACAGTAATTGTCACGGTCTGGTTCGAAGCGGTTAATCCGCCCCCGTCAGCCAGTGCAATTGTTAGTGTGAATGAGGAAGTTGCCTCGAAATTCAACGCCGCAGTGGAAGCCACTGAGATCGTTCCATTCGATTGATTGATCGAGAAGGCCCCACCGGTGTTACCCCCGGCAATACTGAAGTTGCGTGAATTATTCGGAGCCGTCCCGTCGGGGTCTGTGGATGTCACAGCCCCAAGCTGGGTGTTGGCGGCGGTATTTTCAGCAACCGTGAATGACTGACCGACCCCAATGCTGGGAGCTTCGTTCACATCGCTGACCGTGACAACGACTTGCTGATTCGTCGCAGCCAGTCCGCCACCATCGGTCAAGGCAACCGTCAAGGTAAATGAAGGCGTCAATTCAAAATTCAATGCGGTTGGATTGGCAACCGAGATTGCTCCTGATGATTGATTGATGACGAAAGCACCACCCGTATTACCGCCAACAATCGAGAAGTTGCGAGAATTGTTGGGTGCGGTCCCGTCTGGATCCGTTGATGTCACGTTCCCCACCGGTGTTGTCGCGACAGAGTTTTCCGCGATTGTAAAGGACTGACCAACATTGATTGCTGGCGCCTCATTCACGTCAGAAACATTGATCGTGACAGTCTGATTTGTCGCAGACAGCGCCGGGCTTCCGCCATCCGACAATGCAATTGTCAATGTGAACGATGTTGTGGCTTCAAAGTTCAATGCAGCCGGGTTCGCGACGCTGATCGCTCCGGTCGACGAATTGATGGTGAACGCACCACTGGTATTTCCCGATGCAATACTGAAGTTTCGCGTGTTGTTGGGAGCAGTCCCATCAGGATCCGAGGATCCCATCGTGCCCACGGCCGTTCCATTGCCCGAATTCTCAGCCACTGTAAAGGGACCACTGGCGGTGATCGTCGGAGCTTCGTTGACATCAGACACATTGATTGTCACCGTTTGATTCGTCGCGGACAGCGCGGGGCTGCCTCCGTCCGACAAGGCGATTGTTAATGTAAAGGATGGTGTTGTTTCGAAGTTCAATGCGGCCAGGTTCGCGACGGTGATCGCCCCGGTCGACGAGTTGATGCTGAACGCACCGTTGGTATTTCCCGATGCAATGCTGAAATTCCGAGTGTTAAACGGTGCGTTCAGGTCCGGATCAGTCGCTCCGACCGTTCCCACAGCAGTGGTGTTGGCCGAATTCTCAGCAATCGTAAACGGCCCACTGGCGGTGATGGTTGGCGCTTCATTCACGTCTGTGACGGTAATCGTGAACTGCTTCGTGAATGACAGAGTACCCTGATCTTGAGCCCGGATGCTTACAGTTGCGGATCCACCGAGCGCTTCAAAGTTCAGTCCTGTCGCACCCACACGCAATTGATTTCCGCTGATTGTGAACAGATTGCCATTCCCCCCGGGCTGGATGAAGAATGTGTGAGTGTCCCCGGCTGAGTCCACAGCGGACAAGTTGCCGATCAGCGCGTTTGCCTGATTCTCCGCAATCGTACTATTGGTCAGATTGATATCGGTCGGAGGGGCGTTGTTCGCATCCGTTTCCGTCAATGAAATCAGGGTTGTTCCCACATTCGTCGCGTTCGTGACGCCCGTGATGCCAATCGTCAGGGTCTCGGGACCTTCCACAGCCAGGTCAGGCACGCCCGTGATGATAATGCTGCGACTCAACTGTCCGGCCGGAATGACGATCTGCGCTGCGGAGCGGGTATAATCCGTGGTCAGTTGCGCGGATCCACCAAAGCTGAGGTTGACCGTCACTGGAACCAGAGACCTGACATTCAAGGCAGCCGTGATCGTCACCGTACCGGCCGCTTCGGAGAACGTATTGACATTCGAGCTGACCGTCACGGTCGTGGGGGGCGGATCGGTGAATCGAGCCAGGGCAATATTGTCCGCGAAGACACCGTCACCCGCAGCTCCCACCACGACCCAGTTGTTATTCGCATCCAAGGCGATCGCGGCAGCTCGCGAGCGGGAGGACGCGAAGAAATCGGTCGTGACCCGTCCCCCGTTCCCCGTGTCTGGAGCCACTGTACTATCCAACTGACCATTACTGAGATTGTATCGTGCTTCAGCAAATTCCTGGAATACCAATGCTCCAAATAGCGGCGTTGCGAATCCCGCCACGACCACCTGATTGCCCTGCAGCTTGATTCCCAGGATGCGGTCATCACTCAGATCGAGGATGTTTCCAAAGTCGGTCGTCTGCAGACCGCCGTTACCAAATCCGGAAGACAGATTCCCCAGATTGTTCATTCGCACCAGCGCGAAATCTTCCGAGAAGTTCGTGTTCGAAATCGTGTAGCCGCCCAGGACGATGTTGCCTCCTGGTTCCACCACCACGCTGAATGCTTCTTCGTTGTTAAAGAAGCCGAAATCGATATTCTTCTTGCCATCTCCGTCAAACGTGGTGTCCAGGGTACCTGTATTCGTCAACCGGGCGATTCCGAAATCCAGATCGCCAAAATCAACACTGCCAGCCAGGACGATCTTGTTGTTGTTGTCAATCGTCACGTCATTGGCAATATCATCCTGGAACCCAAACGCCAGGTCAAAGGCCACTGCCTGCAACCCGGTCCCATTGAATGTATTGTCCAGATTGCCATCCGCCGCGAAGCGTGCGACCAACATGTCCAGGTCGAAGAAGGGAGACAATCCCTGACCGGCGACAACAATGCTCGTTCCCTGCAGCGCGATGGCATTGGGAACTTCGTCGGTGTAACCCATCGAACCAAAATCGGCGATCGCCAATCCGTGGATGCCGAAGTTTTGGTCCACCAGACCGTTCGAATCCAACTTCAAGATTCCGAAATACGTGTTGAACGCGGTGTCCTCGACTTGACCGGAGGCAATAATGCTGCCATCCGGAAGTACGATCAAGTCCGAGAAGCCCAACGGGAACAGTGCCGAGCCGACCAGACCACCTGTGCCAAATGACTGATCCAGCGATCCGTCCGCGTTGTAACGGGCGATGACACCGCTGTTGCCGAAGAACGATTGCGACAGCGCCGAGACAACAATTTTCCCATCCGCGGCAACGGTGACCGACGTCCCAGAATCATCCGGCCCGACAACAGGTGAAAAGTCGGTCAACACGCGACCCTGGTTGCCAAATGTCGTGCTGATCGTTCCATTCTGCAGGTATTTTGCCAGGGCGAAGTTGTCTGCGAGGAAGCCATCCCCGGAACTCCCAACGAGAACGTAATTGCCGTTGGCATCAAACGTGATGGCATTGGCGGTCGAGATTGTCGTGGCGAAAAATGAGGTCCGAATCCGCCCTCCATTACCCGATGCCAGATCAAGATTCGGATCCAGCGTGCCGTCGCTGAGATTGTAGCGCGCCAGTGCAAATGTTTGGAATCGCAGGATCCCCGTAAAATCGGCTGAAGATCCAGCGGCGACGACCTGATTGCCCTGCAATCGGATATCCCGGATTCGATCGTCGGTCAAGTCAATGATGTTTCCAAAATCCGTGGTCTTCAAACCACCGTTACCAAACCCGGCCGTCAGGGCTCCCAGGTTATTCATTCGCACCAAAGCAAAGTCTTCGGTGAAATTCGTATTCGAAATGGTATAACCACCCAGGACAATATTGCCCCCAGGTTCGACGACCACGCTGAATGCCTCTTCGTCATTGAAGAAACCGAAGTCAATGTTCTTTTTCCCATCGCCGTCGAACGTCGAATCCGGAATGCCCGTGTTGGTCAACCGAGCGATGCCGAAGTCCAGATCGCCGAAATCAACGCTACCAGCCAGGACAATCTTGTTGTTGTTATCGATCGTCACGTCATAGGCAATGTCGTCCTGGAACCCGAACGCCAGATTGAAGACCACGGCCTGCAGCCCAGTTCCATTAAA
>CAMAVF010000100.1 GCA_945861445.1 Planctomicrobium piriforme
CCCCGATGAAAACGACAGGCTGGAAGCCTCTCCCACGTCACCTTCCAACCAAGGACCATTCATGCTGACAACGTTTCGGCTTTCCATCGCACTGGCGCTGGCGATTCTGTCTCTTCATTCCCCGGTTCTGGCTCAAAGCCGCCAGGCGCCTCCCGGTATGTTCAAGGATCTCGACGACGAAATCCTCGGCAGGTCGATGGTGCTGCACGGCAAGCAGCTCTTCATTGATGACTACGTGATCGGCGAGATCAAGGGCGTGCGGAAGCAGCTTAATCGACCGGTCAAGCATCCGCAGAATCCGGTTCTGAAACGCGATCGACCGTCGGATGGATTCGCGACCGATTACGGCACCGTTGTTTATGATCCGAAAGATCGGCTGTTCAAGATGTGGTACCAGGTGCTTCAGGGCGTCGCCAAAGACGGAGCCAGTCACCAGTATCTCGTTGGTTTTGCGACGTCCGTCGATGGTGTGCGCTGGCAGAAGCCCATCACCAACCAGCAGGCCGGCAACAACCACATCGTGATGGAACCTCCCGAGAGGTTTCTCGGCGGACCGGGCGTGATGATTGATGACCGCGACGAGAATCCTCAACGTCGATTCAAGATGATGTACGTCGCCAATCCCGAGGCGAAGCCCAGTTCACTTTCGACGCGGATCGCCTTCTCCGCCGATGGCATGCTATGGCGGCAGGAACCTGCGAACCCCGTCATCCCCTTCAGCGATACGCAGATTGCTCCTTACTGGGATCAACGGCTGGGACGTTATGTGGCCCATCTTCGCTTTGGTCCGCCCAATGTGCGGAATGTCAGCCGCATTGAAAGCGAAGACTTCCTGCACTGGTCTCCCAAGGTCACCGTGCTGAGAAAAACCAAACTGGACGCTCCCTACAGCACCGAATTTTACACGATGACGGGCGTCCCCTACGCAGGAATCTACATCGGACTGCTCAACACCTACCATGGTGAAACCATCAAGCCCATACCCGCCGACCAGCAATGGATGGATCGCGTCAATAATCAACTGGTTTTCAGCCGCAACGGCGTGACGTGGCAGCGGGTCGTTCAGAATGGTGCCCTCTCGCCGAGCGAATTGAAGGATGATCGTGATTGGAAACGGGAAGCCGAACAGGCCACGTTTCTGCCCTATGGGACCGCGGACGACGACTGGGATTGGGGACAGGTCTATCCCCATCACCCACTGCTCGTCGTCGGAGATGAGATTCGCATCTACTACGGGGGGACGCGGAATCGACACTGGTTGAATTACCATCCCGAGCCGATCAACAGCGGCGTCGGCCTGGCGACGCTGCGACTCGACGGCTTTGTCTCGGTCAACGCGGGCGACGAGGCCGGCACGCTGACGACCAAGCCGCTGGTGTTCCTGGGCGACACGCTCGTCGTGAACGCGAACGCCACGGGCGGCTCGCTCACCGTCGAAGCACTCGATGCCGAGGGCAAAGTCATCGAGGGCTTCGGCGCGGCCGATTGCACGCCGATCACCACGGATAGTGTCCGACATGTCTTGAAATGGAAGGACAATCCAGACTGTCACCTGTTGCAAGGGCGGCCGATCAGGCTGCGGTTCCAATTGAAGAACGCGAAGCTGTACGCGTTCGAGCCGCGGATTCGTCATAACCACTACTTGCAGTCCTACGAATGAGCATCGGCTGACACTCGCGAATCCCCACGCGGTTCAGTACGAAAGCCACAACCGGGCGGATCATCGACATGAAGTGCTTTCACATTGCGTTCTGGGTCATCGCGGCAATCTGCCTTAGTGGGACTGTGGCGCTCGCCCAGAAACCCACGCAGGCGCCGCCCGGTATGTTCAAGGATCTGGACGATGCGATCCTCGGCGATGCGTTGATCATCCGCGACAAACAACTGTTTATCGATGACTACCTCATCGAGGAATCGCGCGGGGTTCATAAGACTCTGCATCAGCCGGTTAAACACGCGAAGAATCCGGTGTTGATTCGAGACCAACCCTGGGAAGAGGCTGGGCCGGGCTTTGGAACCGTCATCTATGACAAAGAAGAACGTCTCTTCAAGCTGTGGTACGAAGTCGCAGGCCAGGCCGGCGGACCCGAGAAGGTCTCGGTCAATCGGCTCTGCTATGCGACTTCCCAGGATGGAATCGTCTGGAAGAAACCGATCGTCGATGTCGAGCGGCACACGAACTTCGTGACTCCGCCGAAGACCAGGCACTTTCAGATCATCGGTCTGTTCAAGGACGACCACGAGCGAGACCCCCAGCGGCGATACAAGATGCACTACGTTTGTTCGCCCGACGGCTCACCGGAAGGAGGCATCGACCTACCGAAGTACCTGAGGTCGCTCCGAACGAGTGTCGGCTGGTCGCCGGACGGAGTCCATTGGACAGCCGCGTCCGAGACTCCGCAGATCCCCTTCAGCGACAGTCCGAGTTGCCCGTTCTGGGATGTCAGGATCGGCAGGTACGTGGCCTATCTCCGTTACGGTCCGCCGAATACCAGGAAAATCTCCCGCATCGAGAGCGAGGATTTCCTCAATTGGTCGCCCAAGGTGACGGTGATCAGCCCTGGCAAGTTGGATGAACCGTTGGCGACGCAGTTTTATCAGACTTCCATGATGCCGTATGAGGGCGCCTATGTCGGTCTGATTACCGCCTATCACAGCGAGTCGCTGGCTCCGATTCCGCAAGATAAGCCCTGGACGGATCGGAAGAACATCCAACTGGTCTATAGCCGTAACGGCACGACCTGGCTGCGCGTGGGCCGGCACGGGGCGATCACTCCGGCGGAACTCAAGAATCCCGACCGGGACTGGAAACAGACGGTGCTCGATGCCACGTTCATCCCGTATGGAGAAATGAACAAGGATTGGGACTGGGGGACCGTGTCCACCGTGTATACGCCGGCGCCGCTCATCGTGGGCGATAAGATTTGGATGTACTACACCGGGATTGACGCGAAAAACTGGTGGACGCATGTCGGCGATCCGCCCGTGCGTGATCCCAAAGTAAAGGAACCGAACAAGGGCGTCGGCCTGGCGACGCTGCGACTCGACGGTTTCGTCTCGGTCAACGCGGGCGCCGACGAGGGACGGCTGACCACAAAACCGTTGGTGTTCCTGGGTGATACTCTGGTCGTGAATGCGAACGCAACAGGTGGCTCGCTCAGGATTGAGGCGCTCGACCCCGAGGGCAATGTCATCGAGGGCTTCGACGCGGCCGACTGCACGCCGATCACCACCGACAGTGTCCGGCACGTCTTGAATTGGAAGGACAACCCGGATTGTCATCTGCTGCAGGGACGGCCAATCAAGCTGCGGTTTCATCTGAAGAACGCGAAGCTGTACGCGTTCGAGCCACGGATTCGCCACAACCACTACTTGCAGTCGTACGATTGAGAATCGAGCACGATAGCAATTTGTCCGCCAATTCACAAAAGCGGACGTGAGAGAACAACCGTGTCGGGAATAGAGTCTGATGTGACTGGAAGGATTGCCGGATGTACGATGAATTCACGATTGCAACATATGAACGGAATGGCTTCGCTGTCATCCCGGGTCTGTTCTCGGCTGAGGAGTTGGAGGAGATTGAACGGCAGTTGGAATCCCACCTCCGGCTCGACCTCGCCTCAGCACCGAAGGGTGATGTGGTTTTTGAGGCCGATTCCGAACGGTCTCTGCGATGCCTGTTTCGGATTCACGAGCGGTCCGTGTTTTTCGACCAGCTCATGCGTGACTCGCGCCTGATACAGCTTGTTCGGCAGCTCTTCAATGGTGCTGACGTCACTGCGGACGGCACGATGCTGATCGACAAGGCGCCGTTGACCACGTACGAGTTTCCCTGGCATCAGGACAACGCCTATCAGTTTTGGAATCCGCCCGAAGCCGTCGCCGTGACGCTCGCGCTGGATGACTCAACCGCCGAGAGCGGAGCCATCGTCTGCCTTGCAGGCTCTCACAGACAGAGCATTCTGCCTCACAAGCCATCCGGCGTCTTCGGTGCAAGTCGGGGCCTTGTGACTCCTCCGATCGTCGATGAATATCCCCCTGTCACGCTCTCGCTGAAGCCCGGAGATGTGTCGTTACATCATGTCAATACAATCCATCGCACGGGACCTAATCACACTTCTAGGCATCGCCGCAATCTCGGGTTCGCCTATCACTCATCGCGTTCCGTCTGTGACAATGTCGCAGCAGATCAGTACCAGCGTGATCTCGAAAAGTTTCTGCAGACTCAGCAAACCCCGGTGTGATTCCTGACAACTGGAGACCATCACATGCATCGCCATCGCCTGGTGTTGTTTCTTCTTTTGCTCTCCACAGTCGCATCCGCACAGGAGACTCTGCCGGTATCGGTCGGTGAGCGGCAACTGTTTTTGGACGATCACGGAATCGCGAAGATCGACGGCCTCCAGCGGACGATGCATCAGCCGAAGAAACGCGGGGCCGTGGTAAAGCCTGACGTTCCGTCGGATGGCAACTTGCTCGAACTCCGTGCGGCTCCGATCTGGGATGAAACGGAGCGCGTCTACAAGATGTTTTACATGGCAATGCCGATGGATGACCACCGGTTGATCGGCATGGCACTCGCCGTGTCGAAGGACGGACTGCAGTGGGACAAGCCGGACTGGGGCCAACAGATCGAAAGTCGCGGCTCAACGAAGAATAATCGCATCGCCGTCGAACATAAACCGGGCGTGCGCGATACGTTTTTTCTGAACGTGGTTTACGATCCCGACGACCCCGACGCCGGCCGCCGGTACAAGGCGCTCTATGGTGACGAATATCGCATTCCGATCGTCAGCCCGGACGGAATTCGCTGGACGAAGCTCGCTGTTCCGAGACTCGGTTCCGAAGACGAATCGAGCTTGGTCTACGACCGCAAGCACAGGCGTTTTCTGGCATGGCTGAAGACCGGAAACAAATATGGCCGCGCCCACAGCCTGACGATCAGCCAGGACTTTCGGAACTGGTCGGAATTGCAACTCTCGTTCGGAGCCGACGACAAAGATCAACCCTTGGCGCTGAAATTCATTCGTGAGCGCGTCGCCGACCGCGGTCTGTCGCACCCGGTCTTCGTGGATGATGATCCGGCCTTGAGGAAGCCCGTTCGTCCCGGTCCGCCGACATGGCAGGCCGAGTGTTACTACATTGGCGTCTTTCCCTATGAAGGACTCTACATCGGCTTCCCGTCGATGTTTTATCCGACCGGCGTCGATGCCAACGGCACCAACAGCGACGGCTTTGATCTGATTCAACTCACCTCCACGCGCGACCTGCTGACCTGGATGCGACACGGTGACCGGGAACCGTTTATTCCCCCCGGCCGGATTGACGACGGGCGAGTCGGCGTCTGGGACCGCATCCAGATGTTTGCCACGGAACCCATCGTACGGGACGACGAATTATGGATCTACTACTGCGGGATGAAATGGCGCTGCGACCCCTACATTTACAAGTCCGACCGCACCTCGCGCGACCCGAGATCGCTGTCGGCAGAGGAGCGTGCCGATCAGGCGGAAGGCATGGGGGCGATCTGTCTCGCAGTGCTGCGTCGCGATGGATTCGTGTCACTTGATGCTGGCGAAAAGTCTGGCACGATCACCACCAAACCGTTGAAGTGGTCAGGCAGCAAGCTCCTTGCCAACATCGAGACCAGGGAACCCGGCGAACTTCGAGCCGAGGTTCTCGACACCGAGGGCGCCGTGATCGCAACTTCGCAGCCGGTGCAAGGCAATCAGCCACGGGGTGAGTTTCACTGGAGTCCAGTTCTTCCCAAATCTCTGCACGGGCGGCAGGTCAGCCTGCGGTTTACACTGCGAGAGGCCAGCTTCTATTCCTGGTGGCTGGAATAGTCTGGCGCAGGCAAGTGGCGGAATAAGACCCGAATTGAATCCAGGAAGAACGATTCATGCCGTACCTCGAAAACCTCTTTTCGTTGCAGGGAAAAGTCGCCTTGGTGACCGGTGCGACGCGCGGCTTGGGGCGCGCCATGGCGGAAGCGCTGTTGCGGGCCGGAGCAACGGTTGTGATGAACGGTTCCAACGCTGAGAAACTTTCTGAGACGGCTCGGCAATTTCAGGCCGAGGGCCTGGCGGCGGTGGAGTACGCCTGTGATCTGTCCGTTGCAACCGCTGTCGCGGACTTGGCGGAGTTCATTCTGACCAGGCAACCGCGGATTGACGTGCTGGTCAACAATGCCGGTGCGACGTTTCCGCATGAGCTCGCCGACTATCCAGACGATTTCTGGCAGCAGACGTTTCGCGTGAATCTGGAAGCGCCGTTTCAACTTGCACGCCGGCTCGCACTGCGGATGAAGGAGCAAGGGGGCGGCTCGATCATCAACGTCACCAGTATCGGTGCGGAATTGGGGTTCCCGAACAACCCTGCCTACGGTGCGGCCAAAGGAGCGCTCAAGCAACTCACCAAGTCGTTGGCGTTTGATCTCGGCCCGTTTGGCATTCGTGTGAACAATCTCGGGCCGGGCTATTTCCATACGGACATGGCCAATCTCAGCTACTCCGATCCAGAACGCCGCGAGGCCCGCGCCCGCCGCACACTGCTGGGCCGCTGGGGAGAACCGGAAGATCTCGCCGGCGCCGTGATCTTTCTCGCCTCGGACGCCTCAGGTTTCATGACGGGGCAGGATCTGTACATCGACGGCGGCTGGCTGGCGAAAGGACTTTGAACATGGCCCTCGGGGTGACCAAGTTAGAGCCGATTCCGACCACGCCGGTGACATCGCGGTGGCGGCGGATCGTGACTCCGATTCCGGCACCGGCGTCGATCCCGTTGATCGAACGTCTCCGAGCGGCGGAACCGCAATCGATGGCGGGGCTGCCGCCAATCTTGTGGGATCAGGCTGAAGGCTTTCTCGTCCGCGATCGGTTTGGCAATCAGTGGATTGACTTGACCAGTGGGATCGTGCTGGCCAATGCCGGTCATTCCCATCCGCGGATTCTGGAGGCGATCCGCTCGGCGACCGAGCAGCGGCTCCTGGCCACGTATGCTTTTCCGTCAGAACCTCGGTTGAACCTGCTGGAGCGGCTGATCTCCCTGTCTCCCATCACGAATTCCAAGGCGATCCTGTACTCGTCCGGGACAGAAGCGACGGAATGCGCCCTGATGCTGATGCGGCGTCACGGGCAGCGGATTCATGCTCAAAAGATCGGCATCGTGAGTCTTGCCGGCCACTATCATGGCCGGACGCTGGCCGCACACCTGGCCAGCGGAATGCCCCAACCGACCGATTGGATCGAGCGCGGACAGGTACAACATTATCAGATCCCGGCTCCCAGCAGTCCGACGAGTTCCGAGGGGAAGAGTCATGACGGGTCATGCGGTGCCGAGTGTTTTCGAAACGGTATCGATGCCCTAGCTGCGCGCGGGGTAGGTCCGGAACGCATCGCAGGCCTGATACTCGAACCCGTGCCCGGCACGACCACGATGCCCCTTCCTCACGATTTCGCGGCTGCCGCGGCGGTCTGGGCGAAACAGCACAACGTGCTGCTGGCGTTCGATGAAATCCAATGTGGTTGCGGACGAACTGGCAAATTCTTCGGGAGCGAACATCTCGGCGTAACGCCGGACCTGATCATTCTCGGAAAAGGGTTGTCATCGAGTCTGCCTGTCTCCGCGGTGATCGGCCACAGCGCACTGCTGGACCTCCCGCTTCCCGGCGAGATGTCGAGCACGCACGGCGGCAACCCCGTTTGCGCGGCCGCCGCGCTGGCGAATCTGCAGGTGCTGGAGGATGAACGGCTGATTGATGCTGGTGCTCGCACCGGAGCAGCCGTCCTGGACCGGCTCCGCGGTCTACAGCACGATTTTTCGCAATCCATTCGCGCGGTTCAGGGAGTGGGACTGTTTATTTCCGTACACATCCGCAAATCTGGCACCGACGAACCGGATGTTGAATTGGCAGATGCCGTTGCTCAAGCCGCCGTGCGTCGCGGCGTCTTGATGTTTACCACCGGCCGAGGGTATCTCAAATTCACTCCGCCGTTGTGTATTGACCTGGAAGCGGCCGTGGAAGCCGCCGATGTGATTTGCGAGTGTCTCACCGAAAGGATTAGTCAGAAATGAACCGTGATCAAATGTTGAATCGTTTGCGCGGCTGCTATGTCACCGTACCGACGCAGTTCCATGATGCCGACCTGGAATTGAATCTGCCTGCCATCCGCCGGCATGTCGAGTTTCTGCTGGCGGGCGGAATTCGCGAAGGGACCGGCATCCTGCTGGCCGGAGGTGCGGCGGGCGATTTTTCCACCATGACGCTGGCCGAGCGGTTTCAGGTGGCAGAAACCGTCGTGAAAGCCGCCGATGGAAAAGTTCCTGTCACGATCGGGGCACAGTCGACCAGCACGCGCGAATTGTGCGAACTGGCCCGCGCGGCTCAGCGTCTGGGTGCGGACTTCATCCAAGTGTCGCCGCCGTTTTACTTCGGTCATACCGAAGAGGACTTCTTCGAGTTCGCCGTGGCGGCGGCCGAAGCGGCGCCGGAAGTCGGTATCATAGTCTACAACACGTATTGGACCAGCGTGGGGGTCTCGGCATCGCTGATTGGCAGACTCGTCGAGATCCCGAATCTCGTGGGGCTGAAATGGGCCACGCCGAACCCGGTGTGGATGACGTTTGAAGACGCCCTGGTGAAGTACAGCCAGCGGTTGGGCATTATCGATAATCAAAGCCGTTTTGTGACGAGCCACATGCTGGGAGCGCGGGCCATCGAATTGCACATCTGCAACCACTGGCCGCAGTTCGGCGTCCGCTTGTGGCAACTGCTGGAAACGAAGCAATATGAGGACGCCCAGCGCGAGATGGTCCGCGTGCTGCAACCGTACATGCAGCTCTGGGCGGAGATGGAGAAGTTCACCAGCGGCGACGGCTACCTCGATAAACTCTGTATGGAACTCGTCGGACTCGATTCCAGCCGGTGCCGCCCGCCAACCCGTGATGTGCGCGTGAAGTTCCGCGAGCAAGCCCGCCAAATGCTGCTGTCCTGCGGCACGCCGAATGTGGTGTCTGGCTGATCACAGGCCGGGCCTGCGCTCTTATTTCGGGATGCACTTGATGCGAAGTCTCGATCTGGCTGTGATCGGGTTGTACGCCCTCGCCATGCTGGCGATTGGGCGGTATTACAAGCTACGCGTGCAGACGGCCGACGACTATCTGCTCGGCGGCCGCACAATGAGCCCCTTGATGATCGGGCTGTCGCTGTTCGCCACGCTGACCAGTACGCTGTCGTATTTGGCATATCCCGGCGAGATGGTCAAGAACGGCCCGATGATGTTCGCGCAGACATTGGGGTTTCCGGTCGCCTATCTCATCGTCGGCTGGGTATTGATTCCGCGGTTCATGCAGCAGCAGGACGTCACCAGCGGCTACGAATTGTTGGAAAAACGGTTGGGACTTTCCGGCCGGATGCTGGGAGCGACAATGTTCTTGACGCTGCGCATCGTGTGGATGGCGGCGATTTTGTACGCAACAACGAACAAGGTGCTTGTGCCGCTGTTGGGGCTGGATCCGTACTGGTCGCCTTACATCTCGGCCGCAATGGGCCTCATCACGCTCGTTTATTCGGCGGAAGGGGGCATGCGCGCCGTGGTGATGACGGATGCATTGCAGTCGCTGATCATGTGCGCCGGGGCGGTCGTTGTCGTCGTCGTCGTGACAACGAATTTGGGGAGCGTCGCCGCCTGGTGGCCGACCACCTGGGCGGCGCACTGGCAAGAACCCGTCTTCTGGTTTCAAGCCGACCTGCGGGTCACGTTCATGGGGGCGTTTCTGAATATGGTCGTCTGGATGACCTGCACCTGCGGGGCCGACCAAATGGCGATCCAGCGCTACTTGTCGACGCGCGATGCCAAAGCGGCGCGTCAGTCGTTCGGCATCCATCTGCTGACGGAAGTTCTGATGGCCGCGTTGCTGGCCCTCGTCGGCCTGGCGGTCCTTGGCTACTTTACGGCTCATCCTGAAGGACTCGGGAATGAGACGGCCCTGGTCGAACAAGCCGATGAATTGTTGCCCCGGTTTGTGGTGACGGTGTTGCCAGCCGGACTGGCGGGACTGGTGATCGCCGCGATGCTGTCGGCCGCCATGTCGAGCTTGTCGTCGGGGATGAACTCGGCGAGCGCAGTGATCACCAGCGACTTCATCGGCCGGTTCCGGTCGGTCAAGTGGATGCCGCACGAGGAAATTCGCGTGGCCCGCTGGGCGTCCATCGGCATTGGCATCGTGGCGGTGCTCTTGAGCCTGTATGTCGGCCAATTGGCGACCAACCTCCTGGAACTGTGCATCAAGGTCGTGAACCTTCTGACGGCACCGCTGTTCGTGTTGTTCTTCCTGGCGTTGTTTGTGCGATGGTCGACGCCTCTCGGAGGCATCGCGGCGACGGTGGCCAGTATTACCGTGGCGGTGGGAATCTCCTTTTACAAATGGGGCGGACTGGAATTTCTCTGGACCGCGCCGGCCGCTTTGCTGGCGGGAATTGTCGTCGGGGCCGCTGTCAGCCTGATTTCACCACGATCATTATCTTCGGAAAAAGTTGCATCCTGAATTCAATCCCTGGAGTCTTCCATGGCGTCGAGAGTCGTCTATTTTAACGGCCAATTCGTGCCGGAATCCGAGGCGCGGGTTTCGATCTTTGATTCCGCCCTCATGTACGGCGACATGGCCTTTGAGGTGACGCGGACCTACAACCGCCGGCCGTTCAAGCTGCGCGAACATCTGGATCGACTGTACGGATCGCTCAAGCTGTTGGAGATCGATTGCGGACTGACCATCGACGAGATGGAACGGATCACCCTGGAAACTCTCGAACGCAACCTGCCCACCGAGTCCGCCGACATTGACTGGCAGATCATGCATGATGTCTCGCGCGGGCCGCTGGATGTGTACCGCACGGCCTTCGCTGAGGGTATTCGGCCGACCGTGTCGATCAACTGCTGGCCGCTGATCACGCACATGGGCGGCTTCGCTCCGAAGTATGCGAGTGGCGTTCACATTGTGATTCCGGCCCAGCAGGCGCTGCCGGCGCATCTGGTCGACGCCAAGGCGAAGACCCGTAGCCGGCTGCATTACCAGATGGCCCTGTTGCAGGCCGCTCGGATGGGGGCCGGTCGCTGGCCCGTGCTGCTCGATCCTGAGGGGTTTCTCGCCGAAGGTCCCGGCTGGAATATTTTTCTCGTCAGGAACGGCGAGCTCCTCACCCCCGAACCGCGGAACATTCTGCTGGGCGTCAGCCGCGCGACAACGATCGAACTTGCACGCGAACTGGACATCTCGGTCAGGGAAACCAACCTCGGCCGCTATGAAGCGCTGCACGCGGATGAAATGTTTTGCACGGCCACAACGTATGCCCTCGTTCATGCCACGACCTTTGAAGGACAGATGATCGGCAACGGCGGACCAGAACCGATCTTCCAACGATTGTTGGAAGCCTGGAAGAACAGGGTCGGTATTGATTTCGTCGCCCAGGCAGGCCACTACGCGGAACATTTGCCGGCGTGGGAAATGGCGCAGGCGAACGGGTCGAAGTGACAATGCAGAATGCTTGTCCGAGCGTGCGAAATGCGAACGTCCATCGAAACAGAAAGTGAAACAATCGAAATGTGCCTTTCACACGCCTGGAAGCCTCGGTGATGACTCGCTCGACTCCCCATTCCGCATCACTTCTGACCCGAATGCGCGTCTTTTGCGGCTTGCTGTTCGGACTCCGCAAGCACGACTTCCGCGCAGCGGCGACGTGGATCAACACGATGTATCCCGGCGTTTCGCCCGTCGGTCGGCTCGTTAAGTTTCTCCGCTGGTCGCTGTGGCAGATGTGGTGGGAGATTCCCGATGCACTCTGCACGGCGACCTTTGCACCCGACGTGTCGCGGACGCCGATCTGGCTGGCCGACGGCAATCCGCTCGAAAATCATCCCTGGGGCATTGATGCGAAGGCCAGGTTGCCTGAGCGAGTGCAGGTGGTCGTCATCGGCGCCGGGTTCACCGGGGGTGCGCTGGCCTATCACTGGTCTCGCCGCGCCGCCGCCGATCCCGAGATGACGATGGCCGTGCTCGAGATGGGCGAAGCGGCCAGCGGGTCGTCGGGACGTAATGAAGGACTCGTCGTGATGGGCCGGTACTGCCACATGGTCGAGCAGACGGTCCTCAAGCATTTGCCCGCAGTCCGGCCGGATCTCTCGGAGCCTGACCGCCGGCAACTGGCGCGGCAGTTCGCTGTCGCCTACTGCCGCGCCGCCTATCGCAACGGCGACCTGATCGAAGAGACCATTCGGCGCGAGGCTTTCGAGTGCGACTACGCGCGCCAGGGCTGGGTTCAAGCGCGTGACGCCGATCAGCAGACGGCGCTGGCCGAGTCAGTCCGCACGGCGCTCGAGACGGGTCTGACCGATTGGACCAGTGTCAACCCCGCCGAAGTTCTCCGCTGCACCGGTATGAGGGTCGAGCATAACGCCGGTTTCTCGATTGCGGCCGCTTCTTTTCATCCGGCGAAATGGGTCTGGGCGCTGCTAAAAATGGCAATTCAATCCCAAAAGGTCAAATTCTACTCCCGGACGAGGGTGCAGAAGGTGGAGCGCGTGGGCGAAGAGTATCGTGTCCACACGACGCGCGGCGTGATCCAGACGCGGCATGTCGTCAACGCCACCGAGTCCTACACGCCGCTGCTCCATCCGCAATTTCACGACCGGATCTTGCCCACGCAAACGCAGGCGGCGTCCGGCAATGGCGGACCGGCGGAAATGCAGCCGCACGTCGGCATCAGCGGGACGCGCGGCTTTTTTGGCAAGCACGGCGACAAAGTCATGGTCGGCTCCGACGCCACCCGCGTTCCCGACCACGAAGCAGGCCGCATTCAACCGTCGCGGTTTATCACCAAGTTCCTGCTCGGCGAAATGCGGCGGTATTTCGGCGACAGCCGCTATCACATCACTCACGAATGGAGTGGCACGGTCAGTTACACGCCTGACGAATACCCCGTCGTCGGCGTGATGGACGGCCACCGCCAGCACATCATCGCCGGCATGGCCGGCTCGGGCACCGGCGTCTCGTTCAACGCCGGCCGCTGCCTCGTCAATCGCATCCTCGGCCTCATGGACGAACCGGACGACTATCCGCCCGAGTACTTCGCCCCGACAAGGCTTCTCGACCCGCGCAACCACCTCTGGCCGGAGTTGAAGTCGGACTGACCTACGTCACGTCGCCGCTGTGTCATCATTACCATCCCGATGGCCTGCAGGTCGAGTGCGAACCGCTTGAGTAACGAACATCAACTCCCAGCGTGGCCGCGTCTTACGTCACCTCCGAATCGCAACATGGCTATTTCACTTGGCTTTCCACGCCAGTTTGATGACCCAGACGCTGTTCGTTTCCTTCGAATCGGCGGGAATCGCGACCCAGCCGTGCGGCACGCGGTCATAGATGACCAGCAGGTGCGTGTCATCCAGGATTGCCACTTCGGTGTAGCCCGTGGTCATTTCGCCGGTCTCCAGGGTCTCCACGGTCTGAATCGCCTCGTCGGGGAGACAGGCGTTGTGGTGCGCCCGCAGATCGAGTCGTTCCCACGTCAGTCCTGATCCATCGGCGTTGATCCACAAGTTCAATCCGGGCCGGCCGCCGCTGAGCACCACCGAACCGTCTTTTCGCACGGCCAGACTCGGCTGCACCGAGTAGGGACCGTTTATCTTTTGCGGGGGACTCCAAGTCAGGCCCTCATCGTCGCTGAAGCACTGGCCATAGGGTTTGTTGGCCTCGATTCGGAAGACGCACATCAACCGCCCGTCGCGGAGGCGGCAGAGAGCCGCTTCGTTCGGCCCTTCCACGCCTTTGAGGGGGCAGTCGTGGTCAGCCACAACCGATCGGATTTGCCAAGCCAATCCATCCGACGATTCGGCGACCACCAGGCTGTACCGCCCGTTCGTTCCGGTCAAATATCCATACAGCGTCGCCAGCCACTTGCCGTCCTTAACCACCACCGTCTGTCCGGTGAAAACGAACGAACTCAGATTCCATTCCGGCTTAACGGCCTTTCCCGTTAGCTTCTCCGGCGGTCGGGGCCAGCCGGACACCTTCACGCCCGGCTCTTCCAATTTGAGTTCACGGCGTCCGCGGGGAATCCGCTGCACGGTGCGCGAGATTTGATCAACGCTCTCGTACTTCGTGTAGTAGGGCAGCAGCAGCGAATCGCCGCTGGGCAGAGTCAGAAAGGAATCGCTCCCTTTGCCGCCCACCAGCGGGGACCAAGAGTAGCCGCCGTCATCGGACCAGCTCACCTGGCATGTCCCCTCCCCTACGTGCAAATCGGCGTAATCACTCATGGCGGCCAGCCATTCGCCGCTACCGGTGCGGTACAGCGTCGGAAACCACAAGTATCCGTGGCTGCGGGCCACCAACCGCGGTTTTGAGAGGGAGATTTCCAATCCGCTGAGCGTGATGGTTTTCGTCATCTCCCAGGCGAGCTTTGGCTGGTCCTCGGCGAACAGAGGGACACCGCCAAGCGACGATGCCGCCGCAAGGATTGCGGATGTCTACGAGGCCCGCTGCAGAAACTGGCGGCGGCTGAAGTCACATCCGAAACTGAATACAGTCATTTCAATCACCTTACCTTCCACGCCAGTTTGACGACCCAGATGCTGTTGGTGTCCTGAGACTCCTGAGGGATGGCTCTCCAGCCGTGGGGAATCCGGTCATACATCACAATCACGGACTGGTCATCCAGCGCCGCGACCTCGGTGTACGAGGTCGTTTGGTCGGCGCGCGTGATGGCGTCTTGCGGATGATTCTCGTTGTGATGGCTTTGCAGGTCCACCTGCAACCAGTCCTTGCCGTCACTGGCGCGGTTGATCCAGGCGAAGATGCCCGGTCGGCCGCCGGTCAGCACGAGGGAGCCGTCTTTCATCATCGTTACGCTCGGCTGCACGGAATGAGCGTCCTTCATGGCAACTGGCGCCGACCACGTATGGCCATCGTCATCGCTGAAAGTCTGGCCGTAGGGAACGCTGGAAGCCAATCGAAAGATGTTCATCAAGCGTCTGTCCTTGAGGCGGATCGTCTGCGATTCGCACGGCCCTTCGCCGCCGGCGAGCGGGCAATCAAAACCGGCGATCATCGACCGGAACTTCCAGGCGAGGCCATCGGTGGATTCCACCATCACGAGGCTGTACCGCCGCTCGTCTTTGAAAAAGCCGTACATCGTGGCCAGATACTCGCCGGATTTGCCCTGGAGACCGTGGCCGTTAAAGCCGAATCCTGACAAACCAAGCTTTTCGTTGAAACTGCGATCGGGCCTGGGCCATCCGGAAACGGTGAGGCTCTTGTCAGTAAAGGTGACTTTGCGTTCCCCCTTTTTTCCAGAGACGATCTGATGCCAGCCGCGCATTGCCTTGCCGTCGGGATAGAGATTAAACGGAAGCAGCAGTTCGTCGCCATTCTTTAGCCGCAACATCGTTTCCGCGTAGAGATCTCCCTTCGGCATAATCGAGGATGGCTCGTTCCAGGTGAGGCCATCATCCGCCGACCAACTGACCGAAGACGTTCGATCGGCGACGATGGCGTCGAGATTCGTGGAGAAGTTGGCGATCAGTTCGCCTCCCGACAGCCGCGTCATCGTGGGAAACCACAAATATCCCTTGCTGCGGGCCACCAGGCGCGGTTTCGAAAGAGAGACATCGAGACCTTCGAGCGCAACGGATTTCGTCATCTCCCAGGCGGGCTTTGGCTGGTCCTCGGCGAACAGTGGAGCGCCGCCGAACGACGATGCGGCCGTCAGGATCGCAAATGCCTGCGACGCCTGCTGCAGAAACCGGCGGCGACTGACGGTCCGCGGAAAAGTCGAACGATCGTTTGTATCGGTAGCCATAAGTGACTCCTGGAGATTTTCCGATTGCAGCCGAGGCTCACTTGGCCGAGCTTGACGGCTTGCCGGTGCGTGGATCGAGCCAATTGCGGAGATCGGAATCGGGGGCGGCATCACGGATTTGGCTGTTGCTATCAGTTGGCTCTTTGCTCAAACGCCATTGAACGAGCCCGACATCTCTGGGTGACGACATGCCCTGGGAGTTCGGCTGCGAGCGATACCCCGTGCCGAATGCCGTCAGCAGATTCCCGTCCGGCAACACGACAGTGGAGGTCGCCTGGCTGCTGGCCCACCAGGCTTGCGGGCCCGGCGCACTCTGATTGGAACCTTTGCGATTGCCGACCCAGGTATGCAACAGATCGCGGTGATCGAGATCCCAAGTCTGTCCGTGATCGCGACTGACGACGGCCTCGATCCCGAATTGGGGGAATCCATCCTCGGTTTCGATGTATCCCTTGCGGACCACATAGGTCATAACGATGTCGCCCGTCGGCATAACGACCAGCGAGGGATGGTGCCGGCCCCAATCGAAGAGCTTTTGCACTTCGGACCATGTCTGACCTTCGTCGGCGGAGATTGAAATGCCAAGTCCTTCAAAATGATAGAGCGTCTCACCTTGTTTGCTTTGGGGAATATCGGTTCGACAAGCCGCCGCGATGTGACCGTTGGCCGCACGCGCCAGTGCCACTTCGTTGACTTTGGCCGATTGCGGCACGCGCGTGGCATCGTTCCAGGTCTTTCCCAGATCCCGGCTGGAGCGCAGAAAAGCTTCCTGACCGCCGTCCGTAGAACCCCGGTAACCCGTTTCCATGAGCTGGATAACTTTGCCGGTTGCCGCATCGCGATCCACCAGGTACGGATCCCATTGATTCCATCCGCCGCCCTGAGAATTCGGGGGGATCGGCTCGGAACTCCATGTCTGACCGTAGTCGATACTGCGGCAGCGCAGCTTTCCCTCGACACCACACAAGACCTGTCCGTCGCCGAGAGAGGTCAGCGACACCCCCAGCAGATGCCGGGCATGAGCCGGTTCATCGGGCAGGATCGAATGGGGCTGACTCCAACTCGTCCCGTGATCGTCGCTCGTCAGCACCATCGGACGATGGGGATAATCGCAACTGATGAGCATCAACAGCCGGTCTTTCTCCGGCAGGTAAACGATGTACGGCACAGCGACGACTCGATTCCAACTCTCGGTGACGATCTGCAGTTTCGCAGGCGTTCGATCGCCGCCGACTGCTTCGCCCAGTTGCCGGACCTCATGCGCTTTCCACGCCTCCGCTCGGACCGATACGTTCCAAGCCGTCATCGTCAGGAGCGCTGCCGCAAGGCCGTAAATCCCAATTCTGCGTTGACAGTTCATCTTGACAGTCTCCTAGTCGCACCAGAACGAGTAAAATCGCGAGTTGCGAATGGTGAATTGCAGGCTCACGGTCTTTCCTTTGACGCTGTCCAGATCGCCCGACTTCCAGCGGAGCACCGCGCGGGTCTGGTCTCCCGTCACCGGTTCGGAGACGGCGACGATCTGGTTGGTGCCGTCCAGCACCGTGACACCCAGTTCGCCGGCCTTGGCATCGACGTTGACGTGCAGAGTCGTTCCCGCGAGCACAAAGGGTTTGGTCAGCAGCGTACCTGGTTCCGTGCCGGCATCGAGTGAGACAAAACCGTCTCGTCGCAGCACGGCCAGGCACACGGCACCCTTGTCCGGGTAGTAGTCGTCGTAGCCAGGTTCGTTACCGGACGCTACGAAACCGTAGTGCTTGATACCAGTGTAGTAGAACCACAGCTCGTCGTCGCGGACGACAGGCGCGGACGGCCCAATGATGGTTTGGACGTCGTAGGCTCCAGCACCGAGCGGCGAGGCTTCGAGGAATGGCTGTCGCTCGGCCACGCGCTGCCAATGGACCAGATCGCGGCTGGTCACCAATTGGATGTTGTAAAAGCCGGTGTAGTCGCCGTATTTGCCCACCGCGTCTCTCATGGCTGGCGACAGCCTCAGATTCTCAAATCCCGGCCAGCCCGGCGGTACTTTGCCAGTGTGGTGATAGATCGACGGGAGACCAAGATAGAGCCCTTCGTAGTGAAATACTCCCATGTTGTAGATCTGTACGCTGTAATGTTCGGGCGTGTTGTACTCTGTTTGCTTGAGCAGCGGATTGGCGAGCCGTTCCGCAATCCGCCGCTTGCCGATCTCCTGGTCGAGCTCGTCGGCGTGGAACACGACGCCGTAGTCATGCCACGTTTTGAAATCCCGACTGGTGGCAATGGCGACGGATCGCCCAAACGGACCGCCCCGTTTGACCGAGTGGATGAACAGACCCTCGCTCGGGTCATAACTGAAGTTGCCTTCGTCGCTGCTTTGGATGGCGGGCAGTTCGAGTTTCGTCCATTGCACGCCATCCGGGGAAACGGCAAAGCCCTCATTCAGCAGCGCCGCCTTGAAACGTCGAGTTGGATCTTTCTCGTGCGGATCGTAGACCGCATGATCGATTCGCAGATTGGGCTTGGGACCGGCCGTCCAATGCAGCCCATCCCTGCTGATCCGCAGCGGTTCGTCCGTACTCATGACCCACAACTTGAAATGCTTCGCTTCTGGATCCCAGACCGGCGCGGTTCGGGTCTGGATCGTCTGAGACGGGTTGGCGCTGCGGATGACAGCACCTCGCTTTTCCAGCTGATGCAGCGTCCGCTTAAGATGCTCGATCCTGGCAATCGCGACGTCATCCAGAAACAGTTGCCGTTGTCCGACGGGAATAATGCGGGCGTCTTCGGCAGCAGCCGTGGAATACGTTCCCAGCATCCACGCGAGGAGCAAACCGCCGATCGAACGATGGGAAATCAGTGGCAACGCGGTCAAACAGCCGGTCTTCAGCACGTTGCTGAAAGTGCTTGACGATTCGCGACGGTTCTTCGGTGCAGTCATGATCAACGTCTCTTGGTTCGGCTTCATAGAACTCCCGATCAGTCACGCGCACGACTCGGTGATTGCGCACGACAATGGACGACCCGTTGCAGACCTTCGTTTCTAAGGAGTCGCGTCAAAATAACTTGACACTATTTGTGAATTATGTTTTAAGGCGGCTATGCAGGATGCCGCTATTATTCAAGGGATTGAAAGCCGCTATTCGACGTTGTCGTCGTTGCTGGACGAACGACTGCGTCGTCAATGGGCAG
>CAMAVF010000101.1 GCA_945861445.1 Planctomicrobium piriforme
CGTTGCCAAGGTTCAATTGCAAATCAACGTCAACCGGCCAATATCGAAAAATCGCAGGCCCGACCCCGGCATGATGAGAAGCTGATCGTTGGAGATTCATTGATCGGGATCGCCAAGTCGATCAATTATCTCGACACGCGCGCGGACCAGATTTGAATGGAACCCAATCCGCCGGGCAATTCGCGTTGGCCGGTGCGATGGGAATCGGAAAATGGTCTCATTAGTCGCAGAAGTCCGATCAGGAAAACTCTTCCGATAACCGCCTGGCCTGCGGTTGGCAACTCACCCGCCTCTTGGCTATACTCAATCCCGCGCTCCATTCTCTCTTGTCTGCTACGTGGCCCCCCGTCTCGCGGAGTCATTGGTATGTGTGGTATTGTCGGCTTTTTGGCCAAAAACCGAGCGTTTGTCGAGTCACTGGGAGGCCATGTGGTCCCCATGCTGACTTGCATGGGCGATCGTGGACCCGACTCGGCGGGGCTGGCCCTGTTTTCTCGATCGCTGCCCGAAATGGTGCGTCGGTTCAGTCTTTACGTCGATGACCGTGAGTTCCCCTGGACCGAATTGGGCGCCCAGTGGAGCCTGGAAGCAGGCACGGCACTCGAACTCGACATCATCGAGAACCATGCGGCGTTGCTGTCAGCAGTTTCACCCGACCAATTCCGGGCCTGGCTCAAGACCCATTATCCCCACGTCCATTTGCTGTCGGTCGGCCGCTCGATTGACGTTTACAAGGACGAAGGGCACCCCGAAGAAATCAGCCGCCGTTACCGGTTTGGAAAGATGCACGGGACCCACGCGGTGGGACACACACGCATGGCGACCGAATCGGCAGTCTCGCCGGCTCATGCTCACCCCTTTACCGCTGGTGAGGATTTCTGCCTTGTCCATAACGGATCACTCTCGAATCCCTACAGCATTCGCCGCAAGCTCGAGCGACTGGGGATCACCTTCGAAACCGACAACGATACCGAAGCCGCCTGCCGGTTTCTGGAATGGCGGATGCGGGAAGGCGATACGCTGGAAGAGGCGCTGCAGAAGGGTTTCATCGAGCTTGATGGCTTCTACACGCTGCTGATGGCGACGACCGACAAGCTGGTCCTGGTCCGCGACGCGTTTGCCTGCAAGCCCGCCGTCGTGGCCGAGACCGATGACTACGTGGCGATCAGCTCCGAATACCGTGCCCTGGCCCATCTGCCTGGAATCAACCAAGCCCGCATCTTCGAACCCCTGCCCGAGCGAATCTACTCATGGAACGTGTTACAGAGCGTCTGATTCAGTTCGATCTGGCTCGCACCACTGTTCGCGAGCTGAATCAGTATCTGCATCAACAACTTCCCGCAGAGTCCACCCCTGGCGGCATCCCTCAACTGGCAATTCTGAATCCCAACGGGCAACACAACATTGCCGTCGGGGTGACGGTTCCAGCGAAGATTGATATCCAGGGGAACGCGGGCTACTTCATCGGCGGGATGAATAAACTCGCGGATCTCGTCGTCCACGGCCACGTTGGCTGGAGTGTCGCCGAGAACATCATGTCGGGCAGTCTGCGCGTCAAAGGATCTGCTTCGGAATGCGCGGCGGCGTCAGGTCATGGCGGCCTGGTCGTGATCGAAGGGGACGCCTCGTCGCGCTGCGGAATTTCCATGAAGGGCTGCGACATTGTCGTGGGTGGCGACGTCGGACACATGTCGGCATTCATGGCTCAGGCGGGGTCCCTGGTCATTTGCGGCGACGCGGGACCCAACCTGGGTGATTCGCTGTATGAAGCAGTGATTTATGTCCGCGGCACGATCCACAGCCTGGGCACCGACGCTCAGGAAGAGCCGCTGCAGGCGTCGGATATCGAACATTTGACTGCGATTTTGAAGCGGGCCGAATTTGATTATTCGCCACAGGAATTCAAACGTGTGGCGTCGGCGAAAACACTCTATCACTGGCACGTGGATGCCGGGGCGAAGTATTGAAAACCTAAAGCGGGAGGGGTGTGGTTCCTCACGGATCATTCGTGCTCCCCTCGCCTCGGTACTCCGGGGAGAGGGGCTGGGGGTGAGGGGCAACGCGCAACCGCCGATATGGCTTTTTTGAAGTCAAGCATGATTTAAAAACGAAACTGAAATGTAACCTTACATTGGCAACTCGACTCGCAAATGCCCCTCACCCCCGGCCCCTCTCCCCGGAGTACCAGGGCGAGGGGAGCGATTGTCGCAACGCTTCCAAATTTATTGCGCTCCCTTTTTGAACGTCGAACGGCGAGCTTGCGGCCGCTCCTGAGGAACCATGAGTACTCATCCAAATCCTGTTGTCCCCGCTAGTTCTTCACCGCCGAACGTCGTGCCCTCTCGAGTTCCGCTGGAAGAAAGCGTCACCTTCGACAAGCACGTGCTGAATTACATTCACCGGGCGGCCGAACAGGGACTCTATGAAATTCGCGGCCTGGGTGCCAAGCGGAAGCTGCCCACGTTTGACGATCTGGTCTTTCTGACAGCGTCGGCCTCGCGCTATCCGCTGGAAGGCTACCGTGAACGCTGTCTCACGAAGACCGTGCTCGGCACGCGGTTCGCCAAGCAGCCGGTCGAACTGGAAATCCCCATCACGATTGCCGGAATGAGCTTCGGGGCGCTCTCGGCAAACGTGAAGGAAGCACTCGGGCGGGCGGCCACCGAGTCCGGGACGTCCACCACCACGGGCGACGGCGGGATGACTCAGGAAGAGCGCAAGTCCTCGAAGACGCTCGTTTACCAATGTCTGCCCTCGCGCTACGGTTTCAATCCGGACGACCTGCGGAAGGCGGATGCCATCGAGCTGGTGATTGGCCAGGGAGCCAAGCCGGGTGGCGGCGGCATGTTGCTTGGGCAAAAGGTCAGTGCGCGCGTGGCCAAAATGCGGACGCTGCCCGCTGGTATCGATCAACGCTCGGCGTCGCGACATCCCGACTGGACGGGGCCCGACGACCTGACGATTAAGATCTCCGAACTGCGCGAAATCACTGACTGGCGAGTCCCCATCTACGTGAAGATGGGTGCGACTCGCGTCCGCGAAGACGTCAAGCTGGCGGTGAAGGCCGGGGCCGACGTCGTGGTCATTGACGGCATGCAGGGGGGCACGGCGGCAACCCAGCAAGTCTATATCGAACATGCGGGAATTCCGACGCTGGCCGCGTTGCCGCTGGCGGTGGAAGCCCTGGAAGAAATGAATGTGTTTGGCGAGGTGCAGTTGATCATTTCGGGTGGTATTCGCAGTGGGGCCGACGTGGCGAAGGCGCTCGCCCTGGGCGCGGACGCCGTCGCGATTGGCCAGGCCGTGCTGATGGCGCTGGGCTGCAACAGCGACCATTATCATCAGGACGGCAAAGATTTTGACGCGGTGGAAGACTATCGCCGTCTGGAAACGGCACCCGGTTATTGCCATCACTGCCATACCGGACGCTGCCCGGTCGGCATCACCACGCAGTCACCCGATCTCGAGACTCGGCTGACTCCCGAATGGGGGGCTCGCCGTTTGAAGAACTATCTGCAGGTCCTCAATATGGAAGTCACGACACTGGCCCGCGCCTGCGGCAAGTCGAACGTCCACCACCTGGAACGTGAAGATCTGGTGGCCCTGACGATCGAAGCGGCAGCGATGGCGAAGGTGCCGTTGGCGGGGACGAACTGGATTCCAGGGAAGACGCAACTGTAGCAAACGATGTAGCAGAATTCGTAAGAATTCTGACGCGTGCCCCAGCGGTTGCGATGTTCAGGGACTGACAAAGTCGGTTAGCAATCGGCGGAACTCTTACGAGATTCCGCTACAGGAACATATCTCCCCTCGCCTCGGTACTCCGGGGAGAGGGGTCGGGGGTGAGGGGAACGAGAAACCTTGGACGCCGAGTGCGGATGATCGGCGAAGTTGGCAGCGGTGAATCAATCAAGAATGCCACTCGCAAAAGCCCCTCACCCCCAGCCCCTCTCCCCGGGGTACCGAGGCGAGGGGAGATAAGAATCGTTGTTTTGGCGGTATCATCACATCAGAGAGTCGGGCTACGGGGCGGATGAATCGCCCGCAGGGAGATTGCAATGGCTGATCGTGAGCAAGTTCGCGCGCAGATGAAACAGGATGGCATCGAATTCATCGTTGTCCAGTTCGTCGATATTCATGGTGCGGCGAAAGCCAAGCTGGTTCCGGTCTCCAGCTTCGATGCGATGATCGATACGGGGGCGGGTTTCGCTGGTGGTGCCGTCAGCGGTTCCGGCCAGGGCCCGCATTCGCACGATCTCCTCGCGCGGATCGATCTCAATACCTACACGCCCATCTCGTGGATTCCCCATACGGCCCGTTTCGCAGCCGACCTGTTTGTAGACGGCATCCCGCATCCCTGTTGTCCGCGGACGAATCTGAAGCGGGTCCTGCGAGCCGCCGCCGAGGAAGGCTATGTCTTCAATGTTGGCATGGAACCGGAATTCTTTCTCGTGACGCGCGAGGCCGATGGTTCCATCAAGCCGTGGAATCCCGATGGTGTCGACACCCTCAAGAAACCGTGCTACGACTTCCGCTCGATGTCCCCCGCGATGGCCTACCTGCAGGATCTGACCAACGCCCTCAACGCCCTGGGCTGGGATGCCTATCAGGCCGATCACGAAGATGCCAATGGTCAATACGAAGTCAACTTCGAGTATGCCGACGCACTGGTCACGGCGGATCGCGTCACCTTCTTCCGGATGATGTCCAATCAATTGGCGAAGAACTACGGGGCGATTGCGACGCACATGCCCAAGCCGATGGCCGACCAGACGGGAAGTGGATTGCACGTCCATTTCCACGTGGCCGATCCCACCACGGGGGCCAACCTGTTCTTGAACAAGTCTGATCCGCAGGGCCTGGGGCTGTCGACGCAGGCCTATCATTTCCTCGGAGGCATTCTGAACCACGCGCGGGCCCTGTGTGCGGTCACCAGCCCGACGGTCAACTGCTACAAGCGGCTGCAGGTCGGCAGCGGTCTGACCTCGTCACGGTCCGGGTTCACCTGGGTCCCGGCATTTGTCAGCTATGGCGATAATAATCGGACGCAGATGATCCGCACTGCGGGCCCCGGCCATTGCGAAGATCGCACGGTGTCTGCGGGCTGTAATCCCTATCTGGCGCTGGCCGCCTACATGACCGCGGGACTGGATGGGATCCGACGCAAACTGGACCCGGGCCCCGCCAACTTCACCAATCTTTACGAACGGACACTGGCCGACATCCGCGAGCAGGGCATTCAAATGTTGCCGCAGTCGCTGCCCGAAGCCCTGAACGAACTCCGCAAGGACGAAGTCGTGCAGTCGGGGTTGGGCGCCATCGCTCCCGAGTTCTTGGCCTTTAAAGACCGCGAATGGGCCGCCTATGACCGGCAGGTCACCGCCTGGGAATTGGACAACTACCTGACGGCACTGTAGAAGTGAGTCGTCGTTTGCGGATTGAACAACAACAATCTCACTCATCCTGAGAAGCGGGCCACTGATGCAACATTTTGACGCGATTGTGCTGGGCGTGGGTGGCATGGGCAGTTCTGCTCTGGATCACTTCGCGCGACGTGGTATGAAAGTTGTCGGTCTGGATCGATTTCCCATCGCTCACGATCGCGGCAGTTCGCACGGACAGACGCGTTTGATCCGGCAGGCATATTTCGAACATCCCGATTACGTCCCGTTGCTGAAGCGAGCGTATGCCCTGTGGGATGATCTGGAAGCACGGACTGGCCAGTCGCTGTTTCGGAAATCGGGAGTCCTGCAGGTCGGACCGCGCGGGGGACGCGTCATCGACGGCGTCCTGGCGAGTGCCCAGCAGCACAAGCTGGCAATCGACGTCCTGACGCCGCGCGAAGTGACCGAGCGGTTCCCGGGATTCGTCTGCCCGGATTCGGTCACGGCTGTCTTGGAGCGCCAGGCCGGCTACCTGTTCGTCGAAGACTGCATCCGCGGCGCAGCAGCCCAGGCCGTGCAGGCCGGGGCCGTACTGCGCACCGACGAGACGGTGAAAGGCTGGTCGGCGACTCCGGGGCGAGTGGAAGTCGAAACTGACCGCGACACCTACACCGCGTCGCATCTGGTGATCACGGCCGGCTCGTGGGCCTCGGACTTCCTGGGCGATCTGGGAATCCGGTTCGAGGTCGTCCGAAAATCACTCTATTGGTTTGAAGCCGACAGCCCGGTGTATCACGTCGACAATGGAGCCCCCGGGTTCATCATCGAGTCGCCCACCGGGAATTTCTACGGCTTTCCCCAGATCAGCCCGCTGGGAGTGAAGGTCGCCGAACACACGGGGGGCTATCCTGTTCCCAATCCGTTGTCATATGACCGGGAAGAGCATGCCGAAGAGACGGACCGCGTGATCGGTTTTCTGGCGGAGTATCTGCCCCAGGTCAGCACGCGAAAGGCGAAGTTCGACGCCTGTCTCTATACTCTGTCGCCAGACCGCAACTTCGTGGTCGACCGACACCCCGAACACCCGCATGTGTCGTTCGCCGCGGGGTTGTCAGGCCACGGCTTCAAGTTCGCCAGCGTGCTGGGAGAAGTCCTGGCCGATCTGTCGATGGGCCAACAAACGTCGGCCCCCGTAGAATTCCTCTCCAGCCGCCGGGCCGCGTTGTTTACGTCGTAGAACACCTAATGATGCGACCAGTTCAATGCGAATGATAACCACGCCGGGAATATGCGTTGGACACCGCATGGAGTCCTTAACCCGGAGGGTTTAAAGAGATTAGCCGGTGGTTGAGGAGCGGAGCGACGACACCACCGGTATCGAACGACACCAGGCAGCACCCTGGAAGGGTGCCAGAGCGCTCGAGATCATTGTCGATGATCAAAGCGAAGCTCTGCGATCCCTTCAGGATCGAGGAACATTTTTGATGACGACCGGTGGTGTCGTCGCTTCGCTCCTCAACCACCGGCTAATCTCTGGCATCCCTCCGGGATGCTCAATCATTTCCATGACTCGTTGCCCCGATACACCGACATGAATCAATAACGCAACTTCAAAACTTGCGCTTCGAGATTGCATTCAGACACGACATTGATCGTTGTATGCTACGACGCGATTCGCGACCACATTCCGCGAACGATTCTCGCCGAGATGGACTCGTGCAGCGCTGCGGTCACTACAAGGTACACAACCCCGCCCACGCCTCCCGCCAAAACGGTCACGCCACGGAAATCTGCCAGCAGGATCAGGCTCGCCACGCCCAGCGCGGCTAATGCTGCCGCCGCACATTTTGCCGCCGAGTCCCACACTTCTCGCAGGGGGATTCTGCCCACTCGGCGATTGAGCAACATCCAGTCGAGCAGGGCGATCAGCAGGTAGTAACAGGAAGTGGCCCACACCAGTCCGCGCAGACCGTACGTCGTTCCCCACCACAGTTTCAAACCGGCACCAATGACGAACCCCCCGATCCGCACCGCTGTCGGAGTGCGCGAATCGCCCAGCGCGTAAAACGTCTTGCTGAGAATCTCCCCCACGCTGCCGCCGATCAAGACTCCCAGGTAAAGGAGCAGCAGATCGGCCACGATCAAGGTATCCACGGACGTAAACCGGCCCCGTTCGAACAGATCGCGAACGATCGGGATGGGATACCAGCCCAGTGCGAGACACAGGGGCAGCAGCAGAAAGACCAGGAACTGCAGGGCGTGCCCGACTTCCACCTTCAAATGTTCGCGGTCGCCGCTGGCAGCATGCACGACCAGGACCGGGAACACCACCATCGCCAGACCGTTGGTGGTCAGGGTCAAGAACGCCGCCATCAACCGCGACGCGTAACTCAATTGAGACACGCTGCCAGTCGTCAATTCTGATGCGAAGTAACGATCCAGCAGCGGATCGAGTTTGTAGATGGCCGCTCCCAGGAACAACGGCAGCAACATCAGCCACATGTGCCGCGTCCCGTCATCGATCCGCAGCCGATGCCGTGCATTGCGACAATACAGCGGCGCCTGCCACACCAGGCTGACCAGTGCGCCGCCCACCGTCGACCACGCAATGCCGTGAATTCCCCATGCGCTATAGGTCAACCAACTGGCGACGAACGTGACGAGTGTCCCCAGAAACGGCCCGACTGCCGCCGGGCCATAGATCTGGGCCGCCTGCAGGACGGTCTGAAAGAATGCCGTCACGCTGATGGTCCACGTCAGCCAGACCATAATCCGGAACAGACTGACAGTCAGCTCGATTTGAGGTGCCGAATAGCCGGGGAACAACAGCCGAATGATCGGTTCGGCGGCCAGGCATCCCATCAATGACAGCAGGGCGACGCCGGGGATCAGAATCAGTCCGATGTTACCGGCGAACTCCCATGCGGCGGCCGGCCCGAGTTGTTCTCTGCGCTGGATGAACACGGGCACGAACGCATATTGCAGCGAACCTACCAGGATCGTCGCCACGACCATGGGAATCGTTTGGGCGGCCGAGAACGCATCCATCTCGAAGCCTGCCCCGTACCACTTGGCGAGTGCCAATTGATAGGCAAACTGCAGGGCAAATTGCGCGAACATGCTGCCGCTGAGCAGGCTGATGGCTCGCAGCGAGCTGCGCGGTCGCGAATCGGCGATGGGATGACTCACGATGGCCGACTACTTCCGACAGATGACGGTACAAGGCGAGCGTCCGGCGTAAGCCGGATGGTTTTTATGCGGTCACAATCAACTTGACGCTCGCCATTTTTGGACAACATCGTTGATGGCATTCCGCTTGAAATTGTTCGAACCTCGCAAACAACCATCCGGCTCACGCCGGACGCTCGCCTAAACGATGATCGGCAACATCTCTGCTTACTCCACGAGCTCACACGGGTGCCCTTCGCGGTCCACCAGCGGGATCACGAATGGTTGATAAATCTTGGTATACGCGTGGGCCAGGCGGTGCTGATCCAGATCGGCTTGCGTTTCCCAATGTTCATTGAGGATAAAGCGGGTCGGATCATTCTTGAGATGATAGACCTCGAACCGCGCACAACCGGGCTCTTGGCGTGAGTGTTCGCCCTGTTGGATCAGCAACTCACGAACGCGGCTCACGTCGGCCGGATCTTTCACTTTCAGCAACACGTTCAGATAGATCATGGAGTCCTCATTGTTACATGCGACACAGATGTCCGCCCGGCAGCCGTTTGACCAGGCGTTTCATTTCCAGGATCGTCAGTGTCTGCAGGACGCGTGACGCCTCTTGATTGACCGCCCGCAGGATTTCATCAATGTGTTGTGGTTCCGCAGTCACCGTATTGAGGATCAGCTTTTCTTGTTCGTTCAGCAGCAGTTCGCGCGGTGCATGGACCTCTTCGGTCGGCGACAGTTTGGCCGGTGCCGACAAGGGTCCGAGCGCGGGCAAGATGTCATCGATATTGCGAACCAGCGTCGCCCCGTCGCGGATCAAGTCGTGGCAGCCTTCGCTGGCCAGACTGTCGATGCGCCCCGGGACCGCGAAGACCTCGCGGTTCTGCTCCATCGCGTGCCGTGCCGTATGCAAGGCTCCGCTGTTGCGAGCGGCTTCAACCACAATCACGCCCAGCGATAGTCCGCTGATAATGCGATTCCGTTGCGGGAACATCCCCGGCGTCGGTGCCTGCCCAATCGGCGATTCGCTGACGACCACACCGTGCGACGCAATCTCGCGCGCCAGATCTTCATGCTCGGGGGGATAGATCTCGACCACTCCCGTGGCGAGCACCGCGATGGTGCGGCCCCCCGCTTGCAGGGCGGCGCGATGGGCCACGCCATCAATCCCACGGGCCAGGCCGCTGATGATGGTCACGCCCGCTCGTGCCAACTGCGAGGCCAATCGTTCGGCCTGCTGTTGACCGTACAACGTGCAGCGCCGCGACCCGACAATGGCGACCGCCAGCTTATCGCGAGCGGCAAAGTCTCCCTTGGCATACAGCACGGGGGGCGGATCGGGAATCTCGGTCAGCCATTCGGGATACCCCGCCGTCCCCTGCGAGAGCAACTGCACGTGGAGCTCGCGGCAGCGAGCAAGTTCCTTCTCGGCGGCGGGACTGAGTCGTGCGGCCGTGATGGCGGCGGCCAGCTTGGGACCGATCCCGGGGATCTCCTGCAGTTCACGGGTAGTCGCCGCCAGCACGGCGGCCGGAGTGCCAAATCGCTCCATCAACTGGACCCAAGTCCGCGGCCCGACTCCATTAACCAGGTGCAGCCGCAACAACGGCAGCAAGTCGGGAGTGGAGGGGGTATCGGCCATGAGATTTAGGATATCCACAACAGATCAAGAACGCACGCGAACGGACGTCGGTCGCCTACTGAAAGGAATTCCGCTTGGCGTCTTCGGCGGGGCTGCTAAGATCATCCATGATCATGAACGACAGCCTTCCCGAACCTGAATTCGATACGTCAGACCCTTATACCAAGGTCCGCCGCCACTTTCCGACCACTCCGGGCGTCTATTTGATGAAGGATGACAAGGGCCGCGTCATCTACATCGGGAAGGCGGTCAATCTGCGTAATCGCGCCGGCAGCTATTTCACCAAGGCGGCCGAAATCGAACATCGCACCGCCGACCTGGTCCGGCAGATCAAGGATATCGATTACATCTCGACCGATACCGAGGTCGATGCCTTGCTGCTGGAAGCACGTCTGGTCAAGGACATTCAGCCCATCTTCAATCAGGAGCTGAAGGACGACAAGACCTTCCCCTACCTGGAAATCGCGATCCGCGAGGATTTTCCCACGGTGGAGTTCACTCGCACGCCGTCGACGCGCGGGACCAAGCTGTACGGCCCCTTCACGAGTGCGAAGAAGCTGCGGGCGACGATCAGCGTCCTGCAGAGGATCTTCCGGTTTCGCACCTGTTCGCTCGATATTACCGCCGGCGATCAACGCTGGCAGTGGTTTCGCCCCTGCCTGCTGCACAGCATCAAGCAATGTACCGCCCCGTGCAATTTGCGGATCAGCAAAGAAGAATACCGCGAAGACATCCGCCGGCTGATTCTGTTTCTCGACGGCAAGAAAGACACGCTGGTGGACGAACTGCGATCCAACATGGAGCAGGCAGCCATCGAGCTGAAATTCGAGAAGGCCGCGCGGATTCGGGACGAGCTGAAGGCCCTGGAGAATCTCAGTCTGCGCGGCGATCTGGAAGCCAACGCCCAGCCGGAAGTCTTTTACGTGGATCCCCAGCGTGGGCTGAAGGGGCTGCAAAAGATCTTTCAACTGCCCGCCTTGCCGAGGCGGATCGAAGGGGTCGATATTGCTCACCTGCAGGGAGGCGAAACAGTCGCGAGCCTGGTGCAGTTCATTGACGGCTTGCCGTTCAAGCACGGCTACAAGCGATTCAAGATCAAGACGGTCGAAGGGGTCGACGACTTCGCTTCGATCCGTGAGGTCGTCTCGCGGCGGTTGTCGCGACTGCGTGCAGAGGGCGAGCCCTTTCCCGACCTGCTGCTGATCGACGGCGGCAAGGGCCAATTGAACGCGGCCCTGGAAGGCTTGCGCGTGATGAACATCACGCCACCGTTTACGGTCGCCCTCGCGAAGCAGGAAGAGGAACTTTACGTCCCGGGCGAATCCGAACCCCGACGCCTCAGCCGACATTCGTATTCGTTAAGGCTGCTGCAATACGTGCGGGACGAAGCCCATCGGTTTGCGCAGCACTATCACCATCTCCTGCGTCGGAAGTCGACGTTCGATGAATGATCAGGCAGGTCCGAAGCTCATTGCCATGACGATTCCATCAGATGCAAACGAACGGGAATTTCTCTCCCCTCGCCCTGGTACTCCGGGAAGAGGGGCTGGGGCGAGGGGCACGGATTAACTTGAGACTCACGGTTCTGAATTGAACGTAACACAATAAGTATTGGAAATGCCAAGTCGAACGACGCTCGTAATGCCCCTCACCCCCGACCCCTCTCCCCGGAGTACCAGGGCGATGGGAGATAATTTCGCCGCGGGGGGACCCGAGATCAACCTTAATCCTCAGACGTGTCCAGCACGGTCAAGAAGGCCTTCTGCGGGATCTCCACCTCGCCGAATTGCTTCATCCGCTTCTTGCCCTCTTTTTGCTTCGCCCACAGCTTTTTCTTGCGCGAGATGTCGCCGCCATAGCACTTGGCGGTCACGTTCTTTTTCACTGCCGAGATCGTTTCTCGTGCGATGATGCGCATGCCGATCGCTGCCTGGATCGCGATTTCGAACAGGTGCTTCGAGATTTCGTTCTTCAATCGCTTACACAAGTTGCGGCCCCGCTTTTCGGCCATCGAGCGATGCACGATCGTCGACAGGGCATCGACCCGATTCCCCTTCACGAGGATATCCATCTTCACGAGATCGGCGGCGCGGAAACCGATGATCTCGTAGTCCATCGTGCCATAGCCGCGCGTGACGCTTTTCAGCTTGTCGTGCATGTCATACACGACTTCCGACAGCGGCAATTCGTAAACGAGCTGCGCACGCTGGGTGCCGAGATATTCCGTTGACTTGTAGGTCCCGCGGCGGTCTTCCGACAACTGCATGATCGAGCCGATCGCGTCCACCGGCAGAATGAAGTTGACCTTGGCGATGGGCTCGCGGAACTCGGAGATCGTGCCGTCGGTGGGGACTTCCTGCGGATTGTCGATCCGTTTGACTTCGCCCGTGTTCAGCAGCAGTTCATACGTGACGTTGGGAGCCGTCTGGATCAGATCAATATCGGCTTCTTTTTCCAGCCGTTGCTGGATGATCTCCATATGGAGCATCCCCAGGAACCCGCAGCGGAATCCGAAGCCCAGGGCATCACTGGTTTCCGGCTGGAAATTGAAGCTGGCGTCGTTCAGCCGCATCTTCGACAGTTCCTCGCGGAGCTTTTCGAAGTCGGTGGCGTCGATGGGATACATGCCGCAGAACACCATGTGTTGCGGAATCTGATACCCGGGCAGCGGAATCTTGGCCGCATTGTGGAAGTCGGTCACGGTATCGCCGACGCGCACTGCCGCCAGATTCTTAATTCCCGCACAGATATAACCGACCTGGCCCGGCCCGAGTTGCGGACAGGACACCATGTTGGGGCGGAACTGACCAACATCCAGGACGTCGTAACTGCCGCCCCCTTCCATGAACTTGATCTTCTGGCCGGGGCGAATCGTCCCTTCCCGCACGCGGACGTAAGTCAGCACACCGCGGAAGTTGTCGTACTTGCTGTCGAAGATCAACGCCCGCAACGGGGCCTCAGGATCGCCGACCGGAGCGGGAATTCGCTCCACGATCGCATCCAACACCGATTCAATGTTGATGCCCGCTTTGCCGCTGACGCGCAGGGCTTCAGATGCATCCAGACCGATGACCGTCTCGATTTCGTCGAGGACTTCATCGGCCCGAATGACGGGGAGATCAATCTTGTTCAAGACGACAACAATCGTCAGATTGGCTTCGATCGCCGCATAGGCATTGGCGACCGTTTGGGCCTGCACGCCTTGAAACGCATCGACCAGCAGCAGCGCGCCTTCGCACGCCGCCAGGCTGCGTGAAACTTCATAATGAAAGTCGACATGCCCCGGGGTATCGATCAGATTCAATTCGTAGGTCTCGCCCTTGTACTTGTGATAGATAGCGACCGTCCGAGCCTTGACCGTGATGCCGCGCTCCCGCTCGACATCCAGGTCGTCAAGGATCTGGTCGCGGAATTCCCGTTGCGTAATGGCGCCGGTCTTCAACAGCAACTGATCGGCAAGCGTACTCTTGCCGTGATCGATGTGGGCGACGATCGAGAAATTACGGATATGCTGAGAGTCCATGTCGTTTCGTTTTGATTACTGTGAGGCTACGGTTTAAACTTCAGTTTCGCACATCCGGCGGCCCCGATGAAGCCCGCGTCGTTGTGCAGGCTGGCGTACTTCAGGATTGTCTTGGCATACGGGATCGGGAAGGCTCGTTTCTTGACTTCGTTGCGGATCTCCTGCAGGAATCTCCGTCCCACTTCCGTGGAATCGGCACCGAACGTCATCGCTCCGCCGAAGACCACCATATCGGGATCAATGGTATGCAACATGGTCACGGTGCCGACCCCCATGTAGCGGGCCGTTTCCATGATCACATCGTCCGCCACCTGATCCCCCTGTTCGGCCGCGGCGGACATCAGCTTGGGCGTCAGAACCTGGCCCGCCTGGATCCATTCGGTCAGAATGCTGGCCCGGCCCGTGGCGAGGACTTCCTCGCAGCGTCTCACCACCGCTTTGGTTCCACAGTAGGCTTCCAGCGTGCCGTATTGTCCCGTTCCGCCCAACTGGCGGCCGTCATCCATCTGGACAATGATGTGACCACATTCCGCTCCGTGCGAATGCTGGCCCTCAATGATCAAGTCGCCAATGATGATACCGCAACCGATGCCCGTCCCCAACGTCCAGAAGACCAGGCTATGGGCCTCCTTGGCCGCTCCCGCCCAGAATTCGCCATACGCCGCCGCGTTGGCGTCATTTTGGAGAACGGTCGGGACACCGATCGCTTCTTCGGTTTTCTGGCGGATGGGGTAGTAGTTCCAGCCGGGTAGATTCGGCGGCTCCAGCAGCATCCCGCCGGGGATGTCCATCGTACCCGGCGTGGCCAGACCGGCTCCGACCAGGTCGCCCGTTTTCAGTCCCGCCTGTTTCAACGCGAGCTTCAAGGCCAGCTTGATATTGGCCACGCCGCTGTCGGGTCCCTTGATGGCCTCGGTGGGGACACTGACCTTGCCCAACGGAGTCCCTTCGCAATCCACCACTCCCGCTTTGATATTGGTGCCGCCGACATCAATTCCGGCGTAATAGGGAGGCTTCCCAGCCATGGTGGACACTTTTTCCTGACAACCTGAGCGAAGCGATCTATTCTCCCCCCCTTTATAAGGGGGGGCAGGGGGGTAAGGGGAGTCGCCAACGCGTGGAATAGCGGATACGTAATCTCTTTGGGGGCGGGTGTTCAAAATTCAAAATTGGCGCGAGTTCAGCGTCGAGCTACTGATCACAGCCGGAGCCAATTTTTTATTTTGAAGACCCGACCCCGGATACACCAAAAAACGCTCGATAGCCGTCACGTGCGCGCCAGATCAGATTGGTGCCCGTACGCAAAATCTGCGGAAGTATATTCGGTTTCAGGACATGGATTCAATCTGGTTTCGCAAACCGCTACTCCGGTAGCCACCGATCACGCTTTGATTTCCTCTGAAAGTAGGATGAGGAAAGAGTTATTTTGCCACGGATGAACACGGATGAAACACGGATTGGATCATCCTATTTGATCGTCTCCCGACAAATCACCAAGTCAATCGGGCCTCTAGCCGCAGGAAGTCTGGTTGCGTCTCAATCGCCTGTCTTCATCCGTGTTTCTTCATCCGTGTTTCATCCGTGTCCATCCGTGGCTAAAAACTCTTCGTCCTCCTTGGGTTGCGGGCTTCGCCCGCGCTGGGTTTCATCCGTGGCAAAGAATATATTCTGAATCGGCCCCAACGACAAACCGCCACGTCCCGAGTAATTCCGGGGCGTGGCGGTGGTGTTCAATTCTTGTCCGATCAGCGATGGCTGCCCAATTCGCGGTGCGAATTAGTGGGCCGCTGCAGCGCCGGCGGTGGGGACGACCCATACCTTGACTTCGGTTTCCACGTCCGCGTGCAAATGCACCTTGACCGTGTACATGCCGGTTTCTTTCAACGGGCCGTCCAAGCGAACATTTTCCGCTTCAATCGCGAAATTGGCCGACTTCAACGCCTTGCTGATGTCGGGCGCGGTGATCGAGCCATACAAATGGCCTTCGGGATTCGCATTGGCTTCCAGCGTCACGCTGTACTTGCTGACCATTTCCGCCAGCTTCTTCAGCGTTTTGATCTTATCGCGAACCAGTTCGTCCAGCTTCAGACGATGCTTTTCAACCCGCTTCTTGTTGTGCTCGGTGGCAATCGTGGCCAAACCGTTGGGCAACAAGTAGTTCCGGGCAAATCCCGGCTTCACGCTGACGATTTCACCCTGCTTGCCGAGGGCCGCGACATCTTCAGCCAACAACAACTCAACCGCTCGCCGCCGCGGACCTGCTACGGAATTTGCCATCTCGAGGACTCCTCACTGAACTTGCTATTGCCGGGACGAGTCCCAGATCGTGTTCAACAAAACGGTAATTGATTGACCTAAAACGGCACTTCATCCTGCGGAAAATCATCGGGCGGAGGACCTTCATCCCGACCGCCGCCGTAGCCGCCCGAAGGACCGCCGAATTCCTCTTCGCCACCTTGCGGGCGTCGGGCCGGTGCACCCGCTCGAGCACCACCTGCGCCACCGCCTCCTCCACCAGCACCACCCCCGCCGCCACCTTCTCGCGAGCCCAGCAATTGCAATTGCTCGCAGACGACTTTGAGTTTGCTACGCTTCTGCCCCGATTCTTTATCGTCCCAGGTATCCAAAGTCAGTCGGCCTTCGATTAAGGCTGGCCGCCCCTTGGACAGATACTCACCAGCAATCTCGGCTTGGCGACCCCACAGGGTCACCTCGACAAATGTTGTTTCTTCCTTCTTCTGATTGGTTCCCTGATCGAACCAGGTTCGATTGACAGCCAAGCTGATTTCGCAAACTGCCGTCCCTTTGGGGGTATAGCGAATCTGCGGATCTCGAGTCAAATTCCCAATCAAAATGACCTTATTAAAATTTGCTGCCATCGCCCTGCTCCCCAGACACGGAGTTATCCATCCATCACCTTCCTGTTCCTGCAGAAGGCGATCTCGATCAATTCTACTCCGGTGTCCTTACCGTTCACAGGTCCGAATGGGCCAGCGCTATTCGCGATCGCGATCCCGGTCACCGCGATCACGATCGCGGTCTCGGCCGCCACCGCGGAATTCGCCACGGCCTTCGGTGCCGTCTTCCGGCGAATTGTCGACGAAGCGGGAATACGTGCCGCCGTCGCTCGACGCCATCGCGACCAGCGGCTCCACCAGCAAGGGATCAACCTTGAGGAACAACTGACGGATGACCGTTTCGTTCAACTTGCACAACCGATTCAACTCGGTCAGGTTGTTGGCGTCCAGCTTGAAATACGCGAGGTAGTACAAGCCCTTCTTGTGCTTGTCGATCGGGTAGGCCAGCTTCGCGTCCTGCCAGGGACGTGAAACCAAAATGGTGGCGTGGGTGCGTTCGAGCAGTCCCAGAACTTCCTTCTGAGCCGCGTCGGGATTCTGAGCGTACTTGACGCTGTCGAGAATGAACATCCCTTCGTATACGTTTTCGGACAAGTTGCGTCTCCCCTAATTTCGCCCGTGTGGGCTGTGCTGTGGCCTGGATGGTGCCGGTAAGTCTGCGTGCATCAGGGTTGCGGATCCACGCTTCACCCTCGCCTGGCATCACCGTGCTGTTAGTTTCTAATCGTGTTCAGTCTGTCTGGTTTTTATCGGACTCGGTCCCCTGCGGTCCCGAGTCCTTCTGTTCCGGAGCTTTCCGCGGCTTCTTGGGAGGCCGCTCTGAATCCGGTTCAGGATTGAACCGATTCATCGCGGCCGCCAAGCCTTGCGTCACCCACGTTTCCACGGCTTGTGCAGCCTGCTGCACTGCCGTTTCGACGAGGGGCAGTTCCGATTTACTAAACGCCCCCAGGACCCAATCTTTGGCATCGCGTCCTGACGGTGGCGGATCGATTCCAACCCGCAATCTGGCTACGTCTTGTGTTCCCAACAACTGCGTGATGTTCTGCAGGCCCTTCTGGCCTCCAGCCGAACCCGACGCTCGCATCCGCAGCTTGCCCAGCGGCAGATTGAGATCATCACACACCACCAGGACATCCGCAGGTGCCAGGTGGTAAAAGCTGCAAAACTTCTGGACGCTTTGCCCGCTTAGGTTCATATAGGTCTGCGGTGCAATCAGCAGGACTTTCTCCTGCTGCAACTGCAGTTCCGCGTATTCTGCTTCAAATTTCTGTCTGGCAAACGGGGCAATGAACTTCCGAGACAGTTCGAACAGCACCTCGAAGCCGATGTTATGGCGAGTGCCGGCGTACTGTTTGCCAGGATTACCCAGCCCCACAACCAGCTTCATGTGCTGACGTCCAAGCTCGGATTACTTCTTGGCCTTGCCCTTGTCGCCACCAGCAGCAGCCTTGTCGTCACCTTCTTCAGTGGGCTTCTTGCCAATGACTTCCGGACCGGCAGCAGACGCTTCCGACGCCGTCGCCGCGGCCAGGGCCGCAGCGGCATTCACCGGCACGACGCGAATCACCACCGCTTCCGGATTATTGAGGATCTCAGTCCCTTCCGGAATTTCGATCTCGCGGACATGCAGGGCCTGATCGAGGTCCAGGTTGCCGATCTTGGCGACCAGCGAATCGGGAACCATGTACGCCAGGCAGCGCACGGTCAAGTGACGCAGGCCATGTTCCAGCACGCCGCCCCGCATGACGCCGGGGGCATTGCCGCGGACATCCACGGGAACTTCCACCGTCACGCGTTCGTTCGGATCGATCCGCAGCACGTCGAAATGCTTGAGGTATTTGCCGAATGTGTCCCACTGCACTTCATGCAGCATGCACTTGTCGGATTTGCCATTCAGGGTGACATTAATGATGCGAACCTTGTGAGCGACGATGTGCGTAATCGCCTCTTCGTCGGCCACAATCGCCACCGGAGCCTGGCCATGCCCGTACATATTGCCGGGGGTGCGCCCCGCGCGGCGCAACCGGCGAGCTTCCAGGGAACCCAACATGGTGCGGGTTTCAACAACCAAATCTGCCTCTGTGTGCATGACCTTCTTGCCTCGTGATCACTGACGTTGATGTAGCAGAATTCGTAAGAATTCCTGCACCGATTGAATCGTGATAATCTTGAATCGTGATAATCAGACCACCGGGAGAGTATCCGTGGCAGTCTGGGTCGTATTGCGGTATTGTGCGTCGCGTTCGGCTCGAAAAGACCTGTTCCCCGACAATTCGGTTGTCGCAGGGAAGTCTCTGCACCAAATGCTTAAGCCCCGCACCACAACTGCAGTCCAAATCAACGCGCAGTCATCATGCAGGGTTTCGCAGAACGGGAGAAGATACCAGCGTCCGAGTCGTTCTGCAAGCACGAAGCCCTGAAACCCTCACGGTAT
>CAMAVF010000102.1 GCA_945861445.1 Planctomicrobium piriforme
AACGATTGCCGAAGGTCAAGTTGAAAGTAAAATAGAGATTTGAGAGATCAGGAATCTCGACGAATTTAGGATTTTTAGCCACAGATGAACACAGATTAAACACGGATAGGGTCATCGTATTCGGGACTCGGATCCCAATCCTGATCGACTAATGCGCCTGACTGATCAACCCCGGACCAATACCTCACCAGGGTGAATTCAATTCTTCCTAATCCGTGTTCAATCCGTGTTCATCCGTGGCTAAAAACTCTTCGTCCACCATGGGTTGCGGGCGAAAGTTGGCGCTGGATTTCATCCGTAGTGTGATCAGGGCGTGTGGAGACCTACTTTGTGAAGATTGCACCAATGCCATTGAGCCAACTGTCTGCGTGGCCCAACAGGCCGATGATCGGCTGCGTGCCTGACATCACCAGAAATGGAGTCTCGGCGTTTTGCACTTGCACACCGGTCGAGGTCGATTGGTAAGTCCGCCCGGCATCCAGTCCGTTACGCGTCACGCGTGCGAAAGTCAACTGCAACACGCCGCTTCGAATTTGGCAGGCCAGACCATTGATCGCGTACCCGGGCCGGGCTCGGACTTCGATCAGTTGTTGAGCACCTTGCGGGTCCCCGCGCCAAACATCGGACCGTAGCCCCAGCTTGGTGAAGTAAACGGGTTGAATCGCCTTAATGATTCCCGAACCCTCACCCGACCCTTTGGACCACAGCGCATAGTTCATCCCCACCAGGACTCCCGGAGGATCCATCAGCATTTCAAATGGATCGCCATGCACGGAGAAGGTATAGGTCGCTTTCGTGTAACGCCCCTGCTGCACCTTTTTCTCGACTTGATCCAGCAACCCCACCAGCGGCGAATTCCAATCCCGCACTTCCAAGGCTTTCGCCAGCAGTTGTTCGGTGCGATTCTTTTCGAGCCCCGCTGACGTCTCGAGCGCTCGTTGAAACCAGAACATCGCCCGGTCTGCAAACAGCGCTTCGCTGTGGTCCTTTTCCGATTTGGCAAACGTCAGCCAGTCATTACCCAGTTCAATCATCGGTGTTTTACTGGCCGGTGCCTTCAGATCTCGTTCGGCCAGACCCTTGAGCTGGACGTGACTGGAACCGGCGAGCAGCGGGAGGCCTTCTTCCCAGTTGTGCTTGCGCAGGCACAGCCAGCGTCCCCAGGCCACTTTGGCAGCGGGATCGTCCGGGCTACTGGCGAGCGTTTTACGGGCAGCGTCAGCAACGGCGAATTGCTTGCCCAATTCTTCCGCTGCCTTCTTCAACTCGCCCGCATCGGCTTGAATCGCCTTTTCCTTCGCTTTGACTGCCATCGTACCAGCGAGCGTGGACATTTCGATGGCCTGCGCAAATTGGTCGGACTCCATCAGCGAATCGATCAACGGCAGGACTTTTCCAACCAACTCCTTGTTGAGCAAAGGCCCCTTGACCTTCGGCGCCAGCGTTCTCATCAACGCGGTTTTCAGTTCCAGTCCTTTGACTTCGAATTCGGAACTCAATTTGTCAGTGAGTGCGAACGCCCGCTCGACATCACCGGCCTCCGCAGCAAAATCGCGTGCCAAATCCAGGCAGGCGTATCGTTCTGCGGGATCCGCGGAGGAATCGTTCGCCATGGTTTCCAGTTTGGCCGCCAGAGCCGACTTCTCGGAATCCTTCTTCGCCTTGGAGAAATCCTCGGCGAAGAGTTCTCGGACCTTGCTCGTGGCAGCCTGGCGAGCACTGGCCTCAGGCACGGGAACAGCCACTGGCATCAACGCAGTCTTCACTGCAGCACGCTCTGGTTTGGACTTGCCAGCAGGCGACTGCGACGCCCCCTTCAACTTGGCGACGTCGAGCTTGGGGAATTTCTGCGAGTCATCAGACAGTGCGCGGAACCGGACTTCGTAAACTTTGAAAATCGAATCGGTCGACAACGCCAACTGCAGACTCTCGTCATAGGTCAGCCAAGTGGGACGACGCACTTCGGGTGGACCGGCTTTGGCTTCGGGAACGTCCAGATCGAGATACGGCTTCCCGTTGATCTCGACGGTCAGGTGGCGGCCCTGCACCTGGCCTTGAATGGTCGCCGTCTCTCCCTGCGGCAGCTTGTAACTTTCATACTTCAAAAAATGCGGGTTGTGGTCGTACCGTTTCCCGTCGATCAACTCGATTCCGCCCCCCGTCCCTCGATAACCATCAATCGCCAGGACCACCGGCGCGCCTTGCACCGGAAGGGAAATCTCCAGGATTTCACCACTGTTCTGGCGCTCGACGACCGTACGAAACTCGAAATCAGCCGGCAGTTGAGCAGGAAAACGAATGGCGTTGGGAAGTTCCGGTGTCGACGTCAACACGCTTCCAGCCTGAGTCCAAAATCCGCTGGTCGTATCCCGTTCCGGATCCACGATCGCCAGCAAGTCTCCGTTCGCCGGCGGGCGGGCCGGTTTGAAGGGAGACTTCGAATTGGACAATTGAGTCAGCTTGACCGAGTGGAATTTGTAGACGGTTCCGTGCGATCCCAGGGCCAGTCGTTTGATTGGAGAAGGCCACTCTGGTACGGGGACAAATCGCCGGGTGTCGCCGCGCCAATTGTAAAGCAACTCTCCGTTACAACTGACTTGCAGGTGATTCCGGCGCACCACATACTGCAATTTTGTCCGCCCACTGGTGATGACCGGCCGTTCGACAAACCGGTCACGCGGATATTCCGGCAAACGGTAGTTGATGAATGTCACTCCATCGACTGCCAGGATGTTCGTGTCGCCCTTATTGTTGCCCCACATGCTGGTGGCCAGACCGGCTTGCATGGGGAAAATGACGCAGGCTGCCTGCGCTTTAAGCGTCGTCTCCAATTCCACGAGCAGCGAGTATTCCTGAGGGACTTTGATCGGAATGCTGAACTGACAATACCCGTTGTTACCCGTCTTGAGCGAACTCCCTTCGCGCGTGACCGTCCCGCTGCCGACATCCCGCTGCAGGTCCACCAACGGCAGTAGATCAACCGTCTCGCCCGCCTTCAGATCGGAATCCGCCTGCTTTTGACGCGGCGAGGGTGTCACATCCACGAGTTTACCGCCGGGGGACTTTGCCTCATTCTGCGAGGATGTCCTCTGCCGTCGCGAGCCACCGAAGAACTTCGCCTTGACGTCATCCGACCCATCGGACGGCAGGGGCGCTGACTCGGGTTCAGCCACAGGCTCGAAAGGTGCGGGGTCTTCCTGAGCCTGCCGCGGACGCTCGGATTTCTCACGAGTCGCCTGAGCGATCTTGACGGGCGTCTGCCCGGCGGGGGAATTCGCGGGAGGCTGTGTGGGGCCACCGCGAAAGTACATGACACCTGCCACCAGCGATACGGCCAACACTCCGCCGATCACTGAGGGAACCACCAGACCCAATGCGCCGAACGACGCTTGCCCGGACTGACTCCGGAGATTCTGCCTGATGCCCGTTTCCGAAACGACATCACCCGACGTCTCTGCGGTGAACTCAACGTCCGCGAATTCGTTCCCACCTTCCAGGCGCGCACGCAATTCCGCATCATACGCCGCTTTGGAGGCACCTTTGAGTAAACACAGACGAGCCCGTGACACTTCATTGAGCAACTTCTGGCATTCAGCCGCATGCTCGCCCGATTGGTAGCGGCGCAAGAATCCCTGCTGCCGGTCGGCTGCAGCCTCAATCACCTGCAGGTCTTCCTCAAAGTTTTCCAGACCCAGCAAGCGGTAATGGTGCGGCGGCTGGTCCTTGGGTGCGATTCCCAGCCATTTGTGATAAGGATCAAACAATGCGGACATGGACTACCTGCCGTGAAAATGACTGCGGTCCATCACGCGAGCCAGCCGCGATAGACAATCATGTTCACATCTTAATGCCAGCAGTAGGGATTCATAAAGCACGAAATGCGCAAATGCTGGATATACCGGTTATCTCAAATCTAACGACTATGGGAAACGAACCGGGGACAGGCGAAGTTGAACTGTCAAGGTGTTGAGTGTTTTTCAAGCTGAGCAAAGCGAAGCGTTACGAAATCAGGATTTAAGTTAGATGTGTGGGTAAGCGAGAAAATACGAAGAATAGACTCGCGCTAAGGCGCGAAGGCGCAAAGAAGAACTTGATCCAACCGGTAGAACTTCGGAACTTTGCGCCTTCGCGCCTTGGCGTGAGATATTCTGCATTTTTTCGACCTTCGTAGATTGCTAATCAGCACTACTTCAAAGGCAGGAGCCTCGCCCTCCCATTGTCGTGTTCGATGTAAGTACTTATGCAGCAGCATCTCAAAAGCCGAACGACCTCATAAGGGGGGGAGTTCATGTCGCTGCGATCCGAGCGTTCCGATGTATGACGCATGTCGGCAGGAAAAACTCGCCGAAACAGTCTGGAAATTGGTCCGAGAATTGCTACAACAAAGCCAATCGACAAGGATCGTCTTCGCAAGGACTCGTCTGACCCTCGACGTGGCGCCGTTCCGATTTACAATAAGTCAGTAGCTTGGGCCGCAAAGCGCGGTCTCGGGTCATGAAGATGGAATACGAATCGTGACAACGTGCTGGGGCGGCTCGTCCTTAACACGCCGCTCACGTGATTCCGCCCACGGAAACTCATACATGCCAGAGACATTCGATACTCCCTCGGGGGCATGCTTGCGGCGAGTCCATTCCCTTTGGCAGTCCGGGCGGAGCGGCACCCTCTGCGCAATGGTCGTGGCTTGGGGATTCCTCGCGCCCGTAATCGCGGCGGCTCAGGCCCCTCCAGCGGAACCCAATCTGGGCGAAGCATCGCCGATCGGTGCGGAAGATCTGGCCAAGCCGGCCGCCGTCGCGCCCGAAGTCAACCCTCCTGCCGAATCGGCAGCACCCGGCGCAGCCCCTGAAAAAGAAAAGAGCTATCTGATCCCGACCGATCCGATCCAGCTCTTTCTGGCCGGTGGATTCTTGATGTGGCCCATTTTGCTGTCTTCGATCATTTCACTGTGGTTCGTGCTGGAACGCATGGTGGTGCTGCGTCGGCGACGGGTGATCCCGCGAGCGTTTGTCGATCGCTTCATCCAACATCTCGAACAGGGCAAACTTAATGCCGAGACCGCGCTGCGGTTGTGTGAAGAAAATCTGAGCCCGATCGCCGATGTCTTCGCCCACGGCATTCGCAAATGGGGCAAGACCAGCGTCGAAGTCGAACAAGCCATCATCGACGGCGGTGAGCGGCAGGTCTCACAGCTCAGAACCCACTTGCGCATTATCAATGGCGTGGCAACCGTCGCCCCGTTGCTGGGTTTGCTGGGAACCGTGGTCGGCATGATCATGTCGTTCAACGAACTGGCTCAAGGGGGCGACTCCGACCGCGCCCAACGGCTGGCAGGGGGTATTGGCGTCGCCTTGATCACGACGGCGGCCGGGTTGTTCGTCGCGATTCCGTCGTTGATTCTGTACATGTTTTTGTCGGGCCGAGTGGATGGCCTGGTGATGGAGATGGATGGCCTGGCGCAACGCGTGGTGAACCTGATCTCCAGCGAGGGGATTGCGAGCCGACCCCGGACGAATATGGCCAAGACCAGTTCCGCCGGAGCGCCAGGGCAGGGGGGAGTGCCAGTCCAGAAGCCGAAGACGGTTGGGACGTAGATTTCATCAAGGCTTGAAACTCGGGTGCCACTGGCTGTGCCAATGCTCTTCAGACAGCCGAAAGACTACGGGCACTGGCATAGCCAGTGGCACACAAACCAAAGATTAAGTCGTGACAAAGCGCTTCGACTTCGCGAAAAGACAAATGTCGAAAAAAGACCTGAGGACCAATTTGGCTCATGCCGCTCAAAACTGAACATCTTGAAATGTCCGAATTGAACCTGACGCCGATGATCGACGTCGTGTTCCTGCTGATTATTTTTTTCCTGGTCGGATCCACCTTTAGTGAAGCCGAGCGGCAATTTGACGTGCAGGTCCCGTCCGTCAGCGCCGCCAAACCGTTGACCGCGCCCCCCGATCAGTTGGTGATTAACATCAGTCGAGACGGCCGGATCGCACTCGGCAACAAGGCCGTCACCCTGGACCAACTGACCAGGGAATTGAATCAGGCGCGCGAGCGATTTGCCGATCAGGCAGTCGTCATTCGCGGGGACGGCGAAGGGAAGTACCAGTTGGTGGCAGATGTGCTGTCCGCCTGTCACAAAGCGCAAATTCGCAACTTTTCCGTCGCCACGATGTTAAAATCGGAATAATTGCCGCCTGACCCTGCGAGTCGGGTGTCATGCTAAAATGGTCGCTACCGCGACCACCCCTGCTCGGAAACCTGAATCGCCAGGTGTTGAATGCCAGATTCGTCCCAGATCCTCAGTTTCCTGCAGCACCAGATGCACACCCAGCCGGGGCTGTTCGCCGCCACCGTCGGGATGATTGTGTCGGGCGGCTACGTCCTGTTGATGGTCGCGACGCGGCTCGGGGATATCAAGCCGGGTGTCCAATCGTTCGTGCTGTCGGCGTTGATTCATGCCGTCATGGGCTTGTTCTGGGGCACCCTGGTCATTCCCGGGGGCAAGATCGCCAAGCAAACGACTCCCGAACTGGTCCAGATCCGGCAGGTCCTTGTGGAAGACAAGGAAACCCCGGACATCCCCGGTGCCAGTACGCGTCCCGTCTGGGACCGCCTCCCTGCCCCTCAAAAGGAAGATTTCAACCGGATCGACGCGCTGCCCAGTGAGACCGTGCCGCTGGAAACACCCGAACGCACGCCGGAAATCATGGAGCCGTTGAAGGGTAAGTTGCCCGAATTGCCGCAGACTGAGGAAGTCGCCGTGGCGACTCCACAACCCGCTCAAGTTGCCGAACCCAGCAAACGGAATGCGGCCGATCAGATCGTGGATCTGGCCGAAGAAACGGCCGAGTCACGGCCCGATGTCGTGTTGACGAATTCCGCACCGCAGCGTGAAGTGGCCGACCGCGTCGGCAGACCCAGCGAGACCGTCCAACGTCAGCCACGACTGGGCAAGGCCGCCAACGCCAATGTGACCGTCCAGATGTCGTCGCAACCCGCTTCCAGCAACGATCTCGTCGACGAGAACTCCACGCAGCGGAAGCAGACCGAAGTCCAGATCACGCCACGCCGTTCGGCTCCAGTTGCCAGCACTGTGGAAATTGACGACCCCGGCGTCGTCGACGGGATTGCGAAAGGCGCGGTCGCGGCAGGTTCACCGAATCCGTCCAAGTTCTCGCGGGCCGGTCGGCCATCGGCACGCAACGATGTGGCGGGAACAGTGGAACGCAGCCGCACCACGGCCCGCCCCGATGGCAACAATCCGCGAGCTCCCGCTGTGGCCTCGCTGAGCACCGGGGCGGCACGAGATGTGGGCCCCCAAACCGATCGACCCGGTATCAGCCGCCCCAGCTTCAACGCTATTCCGCAACGTCAGTCGGCAAAAGTTCCCGACACCTATCGCTTGCGAAATCTGCCGCAACGTCAAAAGGTCGCCGTGCAACTCGGAGCCACCCAAGATTCCGAACGGGCTGTCGAACTAAGTCTGCGCTGGCTGGCCCTGCATCAAAGCCCGGAAGGCTTTTGGGATGCCGACGGGTTTGATGCGCACTGCCCCGACCGCGATCGTTGCAAAGGCAAGGCCGGCCAGGGAAACCAGGTGGAAGTGGAAAAGATCAACAATCCCGTCGATCGCCTGGCACTCGCTGCCGCGGGACAATCGGCGGATACGGGTTTGACGGCCCTCGTCGTGCTGACGTTCCTGGGTGCCGGCTACACGCATGAGGAAGGCCAGTACGCCGACCAGATCGATCGGGCCCTGCGGTGGTTGATCCGGCAGCAACAGTCCAACGGCTTCCTGGGAGGCCAGGCCAGCCACTACGAGCGCATGTATTGCCACGGCATGGCGACCTACGCTCTGGGTGAAGCCTGCGGGATGATGGCCGACCCCGAGAGCGACCCACAATTGCGTCAATGCCTGCAGAAAGCAGTCGGATTCATCGTCTCCATGCAGAACCCGACGGACGGCGGCTGGCGCTACATGGACGGGCACCTTCCCAAGCAGGAAGGGGACATGAGCATGTTTGGCTGGCAACTGATGGCCTTAAAGAGTTCGGAAATTGCCGGCATGGAAGTCCCAGCCGACACCCAGGCGGGGATGGTCAAGTTCCTGCGGCGGATCAGTGTCGGCGACCGGCGCGGACTGGCCTCGTACCGCTTCGGTGAAGCTCCGAAGGCCTCCATGACGGCCGAGGCCCTCTTCAGCCGCCAGATGCTGGGGATGAAGCGCGATAATCCCTCCAGCCTGGAGGCCGTCGACTACTTGATGCGACATCCCCCACGTCAGACCGAACAGGACTTGTATTACTGGTACTACGGCACGCTGGCCATGTATCAATACGGCGGTGAACCCTGGCGCAAATGGAACGATCAGTTGCGAGACACCCTGGTCGCCACCCAGCGCAAGCAGGGCCACGCCGCAGGCAGTTGGGACCCCCGCGACAACTGGTCGCTGCACGGCGGACGCCTCTATTCCACCGCCCTCAGCACCCTGTGCCTGGAAGTCTATTACCGCTTCCTGCCGCTATATCAGTTGAACAGCGCGCCGATCAATGAAATGGGCGAATAGGGGTGGCGAACCATTGTGCTACGCAACCACTCCTCCATAAGTCCCATTCGTCCCATAAGTCCCATGAATTTTTATGGGACTTATGGGACGGATGGGACTTATGGGATTCGCCAATGTCACGTTTGCGGTGAAGTCTCTCTCCCGCTTATGATTCGCTCAGCAGACCGTTCACTGGGCGGTCTCGTCTAACGCACTTGACTTCAGCCACTGACACGGACGAGAGGGACGGGAATGGCCTCGGTAACCGAACTTTATACGGAGTTGGTTCAGGAACTTCAGAAGACCGCCACGCTGGCCTCGGTCTCGGCCGTCCTCGGGTGGGACGAACAGACTTACATGCCACATGGTGGAGCGGAACATCGTGCCAATCAACTGGGCATGCTGGCCGGGATGATCCACGAGCGAGCCACCGCCCCGCGCGTCGGCGACTTGCTCGGCCAGTTGGCGGCATCCAATCTGATGGCCGATCCCGATAGTCCCGAGGCGGCAAACATTCGCGAAGCCCGCCGCGACTACAACCGCGCAACCAAGCTGCCGCGACGGCTGGTCGAAGAGTTGTCACGCGTCACCACGCTCGGACAACATGCCTGGATCGACGCTCGCAAGGAATCCAAGTTCGCCCACTTCCAGCCCTGGCTGGAACAGATCGTGAAGCTCAAACGAGAAGAGGCGGAAACGGTCGGGTATGGATCGGGAGTCCCCTACGACGCACTGCTCGACGAATTCGAACCGGGCTCCACCGCCGCCGAAATCACGTCGCTGTTCACACCATTGCGAGACGCCCTGGTGCCGTTGATCGCGAAGGTGCGAGATTCCGGTAAGGTCGCGCCGGTGGAGATTCTCGAACGCAGTTATCCCATTGAATCGCAAAAGTCGTTCAGCAAGCATGCCTCTCAAAAGATCGGATTCAGCTACGAAGAAGGCCGCCTGGACGAAGCCGCCCACCCCTTCTGCAGCGGCTTCGGCCCAGGCGATTGCCGGCTCACAACGCGTTACAACTTCCACCATTTCCCGGGAGCCTTCTTCGGCACGCTACACGAATCGGGCCACGGGATCTACGAGCAGGGCCTGCCCAAGTCGGCGTTCGGCACGGCCCTGGGTTCGGCCACATCATTAGGGATCCACGAATCGCAGTCGCGGCTGTGGGAGAACTTTGTCGGACGCGGCCGAGCCTTCTGGAAGCATTTTTATCCGACCGCCCAGGCCATGTTCCCCGACGCTCTGGGACAGGCCAAATTCGACGACTTTTACTGGGCCATTAACGACGTCCGCCCCTCATTCATCCGCGTCGAAGCCGACGAGGCCACCTACAACCTGCACATCATGCTGCGGTTTGAACTCGAACAACCGCTGGTCGCCGGCGACCTGCAACCGGCCGACGTCCCCGGTGTCTGGAACGAAACCTTCACACGTTATTTCGGAATCACTCCGCCCAACGACGCCCAAGGTTGCCTGCAGGACATTCATTGGAGCTTCGGCGGCATCGGCTACTTCCCAACCTACACCTTAGGCAACATGTTCGCAGCCCAGTTCTACGAAGCCGCCGAACGCGACCTGGGCGATCTACCAGGTCAATTGGCCGCCGGTGAATACTTGCCGTTGAAGGAGTGGCTGAACCAGAAGATCCACAAGCACGGCAAGCGCTATCGAGCTCAAAAGCTGGCAACAATGGTGACCGGCGAACCCTTGTCCCACAAGCCGCTCGTGAAGCACCTGCAAACGAAGTATTCGGAACTGTATGGGATCGGGTAATGTCTCATAAGTCCCATCCGTCCCATAGGTCCTATAAGTCCCATGAAATGCATGGGACTTATAGGACCTATGGGACCAATGGGACGAATGAAAATGCCCCCATCGTTTTCTAACGATTCTACCACCTGTAACGAACTTCCGGGCTTCCACCGTTAGTGTCTGTAATCGGTGGTCTTTTTTCGGCAACGTCCTGGATCTGACCTATACTTCCGGTGCGGCCTCATGCTACGGCCGATTTCTAAATTCACCGAGAACGGGAGCAGGGCCAATGGGCGATCCTTGGAGCCGGCCGACAGTCGATGACTTGCGGCGAGTATTGGAAAGCATTGACGTTTCAGACGAGAATCACAATCGGTCAGTCGACCGCCTGGAGCTCTCGGTACCCGCAGAAGTGACCACGGGCCGGGGCAACACCATCGCCGCCATGACGCGGGAAATCAGCCGGTTTGGAGTCGGCCTGTTGCATCGCGGAGCCATCACTCCCGGTGACGTCCGCATCAAGCTGGCCAGCGACACGCGCGAGTTCGAATACCGCGTCCGGATCGAATGGTGCCATCCCTGCGACGGCGGCATGTTCATGAGCGGCGGCCGGTTCCTCGCCAAAGAAAACTAACCGTCGACCAATTACAAATACAAGCTCGACGCGCCAGCGAGTGCATTTCCTCGTAACAACGATGGAAACGCACTCGCTTTCGCTTTTTTGTGTTTCGCGAGGGGATACGATAATCAGAGGCCGCGGACAAGACAAAGGTGGACAAGACAAAGGTGTCAGGAACCGTAAACGCTGATCGCTTCCTGACAACTTTGTTGTCTCCCTGACAAAACTCCAATTTGCAACGCTGGACTAAACTGCTACCTCAATGAACGCGTATGCGGTTTCTGACACCTTTGTTTTCTTCCGCTCGACCCTCTTCAGTCAGCATCAACTGAGGAACTTTTGTTCTACCACTCTTCAGAGTTGATGTCCATCCGCAACATTCCGTTTTGGCGATACTCTTTCACAAAAGCTGCGACTTTTAGAAACAATGATCGATCCTCTTCGGTCAGCATCCGCGGGCGGAGTCCGTCGATAAACCGACCCACGCCAAGCCCTTTTGAAATGAGAAATGCCGGATATCCGATCACCTCAGTCGGTCCCTCCTCGGTGCCAGTAAGTTTAAATTTGATTTGATCGACAAGTAGGATGATGTCCTCAATCGCCTCAGGTAAGGACACGTACGCATCGGGCTGCTTGAGCATGTTGTCAATCCACATGTCCAAAAAGTTGAGTGTCTTTTCGATTGCAGGGTCAAGCATTAATCGGAAAATCCTCTCTTGTGCTCAATTTCGTCGTTAATGTTGATCCGCAACATGCCCTTTTTCCGATATTCGCCGATGAATTCTGCGAGCTCTGAAAATAGCGCCCGCTCCACTTCGGTAAGCCCATGTGGACGCCGTCTGTTGCAGAACGTCGCGGAACCAAATCCTTTTAGATACAGAAATGCTGAATACCCCATCAGTTCGCTTGGGCCAATTTCAGTGTTAGAGAGTGTAATCTTGATCTGATCGATCAGGGAGACAATATCCTCCATCGCCTCGGGGCATGAGACATACATGTGTGGACGTTGCAGCATATTGTCCATCCACGAATCGAGGTATTTTACCAAATCCACGACGCCCGTGTTGCCTTGAGGGTCGTTCATAAAATGCTCCATTAAGGTGTAATCACTGGACAAAACAAATGTTTCAGGAACCGTAATAGCTGATCGCTTCCTGACAACTTTGTTGTCTCCCTGACACAACTCCAATTTGCAACGCTGGACTAAACTGCTACCTCAATCAACGCGTATTCGGTTCCTGACACCTTTGTTTTCTCCCTTTGTTTTCTCAGAATCCGGGGGCTCACGCCACCCGGCTCGCCTGGTCGCCAGAAAAATCGCAGGCCACCCAATTACCGCTTCGTATCAATCGGGTGAAACCAGAATTCAGCCAGATTTCCAGCGGCAATTCTCACGGTGTTTTGTCGCAGATTGAGCACGTCCGAAGCTACCGTTTCAGACTCCAGCCGGGGGCGGTTACCGGTGGTTCGGCGGGGGGTTCGACGAGTTTGCCGTACATGTCTGGGCGGCGGGCTCGGAGGTATCTCTGGCCGCTGGAGACGCCGATTTTTTCGGCGGTACACAGGCCGACCACGACGTCGTCTCCGAGGGCGTTCGATTCGCAGAGGACTTCGCCGAAGGGGTCGAGGATCATCGAGTTGCCGCCCTTGATGGTGTCGTCGTCCAGGCCGACGGGATTCGTAAAGACCGTGTAGACGCCGTTGTCATAGGCTCGTGCGGGGAGCCAGCGCAGCAGCCAGCCGCGGTTCTTCGGGCCCATGAATTCCTGGCGTAGGCGGACTGGATCGCGATCGCGGTTGTCCCAGACCTCGCGGGCGATTGTGCCGCGACCGGGCATGACAGACGGCAGGCAGCCCGTGACGTGCGGCATGAAGATGATCTTCGCTCCCAGGAGGGCGTTGATCCGCACGTTCTCCACGAGGTTGTTGTCGTAGCAGATCAGGATGCCACACTTGCAGCCGTAGAGATCGAACACGCAGTATTCGCTTCCGGGAGTCAGATGGACGCTGACGAACGTGTGCAGCTTGCGAAACCGGGCGATCATCCCGTCGCCCGTGCAACACACGTAGGTGTTATAGATCTTGTCCCCTTCACGCTCGAATAGGCCCGCCAGCACGGCGACCTTGTATTCGGCGGCGATCCGAATCAATTCCTGCACGCTGGGACCCGAGGGGACCTCTTCGGCCAGTTCCCACAGTTGTTGCTTGGAGTGCGTCTGCACGAAGGTGTAAGCCGAGAGACAACATTCGTGAAAACTGACGACTTCGGCCCCCTGGGCGACGGCCTGGGCCGTGAGGTCTCGCACGCGGGACAGGTTGTAGGCCTTGTCGCCATTGCGATGCTCGAACTGTGCTGCACCGATTCGAATGTCGCGCATGATATCCCTTAGCAACCTGTTGAAAAAGGTGTCTGGAACTCTCCGAATGTTGAAAAAACTCTCGATTCCGTGTGGTTGGCAAAGTTCCAGACACCTTTTTCAACAGGCTGTTAGCCCCAGAACTTTTCGCCGTGCAGGTTGACTGGGGGGCGGGTTTCGACTTCGACCTCGCCCGTGCCGATGACCCGGGTGCGGCAGGCCATGCGGATTTCCTTCTCTTTGCCGAGGTACGAGAACATGGCGATCGGGTCCAGCCACCAGCGGAGGCGTTCCCAGAGGCCGGGCCGCGATACGTTTTCGGCACCCTTCTTGATCAAGACTTTGCACGACGCACACTGCCCCCAGCCCATGCAGTTCACATATCGGTGAGGTCCCGTGTAAAGCTGGATCCCTTCACGCATCGCGGCGTGACGCAAATCGGTACCAGGTTCGACTTCGACGGTCCTCTTTTCGTTCAGAAACTTGATCGTTGGCATGAATGAAATCTCGGGGAAAAGGCGGGGCAGGGCGGCTGTTGGAATGCACAATGAAACCACCGAAAATCATACGAAGCCGGGGGGGGAATTTCCAGCAAAGGAAATGACTAATGTCTAATGACTAATGTCTAAAAGGAGGCAAAGTGGGACCGAGGGGTGGATTGCACGATCTTTCTCGCTGACGATTTGTTGCACGGGTCGCCTATTCCAAATCCCCATTTAGACATTAGTCATTAGACATTAGACATTTCCCCTCCACGCTTGCTGTTCCCCAGCGAATCCGGTTGAATGCGGATTCCTGACCGTGTGCGTTCATTGTCCCGAAAGGATTCAGTCATGGCCTGGCAGCTTGACGCCACCCCCTGGATGGCAGCCGATGCGGATTGGTTGATCATTGGTGTTCCCGAAACATTCGAATTGACCGGGTCCTACGCCAGTCTCGACAAGGCGCTGGCCGGCCAGTTGACTCGGCTGAAGGAAACGGGCGATTTGACGGGCAAATTGGCCGAAACGGTCGCCCTGCGCGGCGTGCAGGGGATCAAATCTCGACGCCTGCTGTTCGTCGGGCTGGGCAAGGCCGATCAGCAGACGGAAGCCGGACTGACCAAGGCGTTTCTCACGGCGATCCGGCAAATCACGTCGAAAACTCAGCAATCTGTCGCCGTGGCCATTCCGTCGGGGCTGGCTGCTACATCCGTCACAACCACTCGAATCATTGCGTCCGCGCTGCAGATCAGTGGTGAAGGGCAGGACCTGTACCGGGCCGAACGTCAGCGTTATCCGTTGACGTCCTCGTTGCTGCTGGCAGATGCCGGCAGCGATTTGACCGCGCTCCGTGCTGCTGCCACCGAGGGCACGGTTATTGGTGATGCGGTGAACCTCGCGCGGGAATTGGTGAATCAGCCGCCGTCCGTCCTGTTTCCCGTCAGTTTTGCTCAGCGTGCGGAGAAAGTGGCGGCCGAGTGCGGGTTGAAATGCGAGGTGTTCGACGAACCCCGGCTGCGACAGGAAAAGATGAACGCCCTGTTGGCCGTCAACCAGGGCAGCGTGCAGCCGCCGCGGATGGTGGTGCTGGAATACAACCAGGCCCCGGCCGGAGCACCGACGTTAACGATTGTCGGAAAAGGGGTTACATTCGACAGCGGCGGACTGTCCTTGAAGCCGACCGATTCGATGCTGACGATGAAATGCGATATGGCAGGCGCCGCGACGGTGTTGGGTACGATGCAGGCGATTGCCAAGCTGAAATTGCCGGTCCACGTCCGCGGCCTGATGGGACTGGTCGAAAACATGCCCAGTGGGTCGGCGTTCAAGCTGGGTGATGTCATGCACGCTCGCAATGGCGTGACGATCGAAAATCAGAATACCGACGCCGAAGGGCGGCTGGTGCTGGCGGATGTGCTCAGTTATGCCGTGGATCAGGGGACCGATTGCATTGTCGATCTGGCGACGTTGACCGGCGCGTGCGTCGTGGCGCTGGGTGAAGAGGTCGTCGGGGCCTTCAGCAATCATCAAGGCTGGTGCGACCAGTTATTGGGAGCGGCCGCACGGAGCGGTGAGGATACCTGGCAGATGCCGATGTGGGATCACTTCAACGAGTTGATCAAGAGCGAAATCGCTGATGTCCGCAACACGGGAGGCCGCTGGGGTGGAGCGATCACGGCGGCGAAATTTCTGGAAAAATTCGTGAGTGGCAAGCCGTGGGTCCATCTGGACATCGCGGGGCCGGCGTTTGCCGGGACGACCAAGCCGCATCGCGAGGGTGGAGGGACCGGTGTCATGGTGAAGACCCTGGTGGAGTTGGCTCGGACGTTTACGAAGCCGTAGGACCTCAATCGTGTGAAGCTGTCCGGTTTCTGACGGGTTTGACAGTTGACTCGGTTGCTGATGTCGGGAAAATTCGAACTGCAGTAGCATTTGCCCGGTTCTATAGGGCAAAATAAACGCAGGTGACGTTTCCGGCACCTTTCTTCCGATAGCGAAACGGTAGGCGAAGTTCCTCCAGCCACGGGGGAGATTGTTTTCAACAGTCTTCGAGTGTGGTAACTTTGGCTGTAGTCAGCCCGACAGGGATCCGTCGGTGTGCCGTTTGCTGCGGAGAAGCAGTCATACAACACAACACGGACTCTGCAAGGGTCGGACGACATGGCTAAAAAGTACCTCACCATCGAAGAAGCCGCCGAAATCCTCGGCGTTGAAGCTTCCGATTTGTCCCGCCTTCGTGAAAAAGGAGAAATCCGGGCGTTCGCCGATCGCGGCAACTGGAAGTTCCGGCAGGACGATGTCGAAGAGCTCGCGCGCAACCGCCAGACCGATTCAGATCCCGACGTGCCGATGTTCAAGGCCCCGGCCGCTCCGAAGTCCGACGACGATGATGATAGTTCGTTTGTCTTCGAAGATCCGGTCACACCGGGTGCCTCGGATTCGTCCATCAACCTGGGTTTGGAAGAACCCGATGAAATTCTGGGGAATCAACCGACGATCGTCCGCAAGGGGGGCCTCGACGACCTGATGGGTTCCGACAGCGATGTCCGCCTGGTCTTCGACGACAGCCTGATGCCCGATAATTCGGATGATGCACACTCCGACAGCGACGTCCGGCTGATCAATTCTGACAAGCCGAAGGATGAAGGCAGCGACAGCGACGTAAAACTGGTCGCCGACAAGTCGTCGGTCAAAACGCCCAAGAAAAAGGGCGAGGCGAGCGACAGCGATGTCACCCTGATTGGCAAGAAGAATCAGGACGATGCATTCTCCCTGGATCTCGATGAATCCGACGGCAGCTTTGTGTTTGGTGGTGAATCGAGCGGCATCGCGCTGGGTGGCTTCGCTGAAGATAATGACGCCGACAGCGGGATCACTCTGGATTTGGGCGGTGATAGTGGCATCGCTTTGGACGCTGGAGATAGCGGCATTTCGCTTGATCCGGGCGGCAGCGGGATCTCGCTGGAAGCTGACGACAGCAGCCTGGTTCTGTCCGGAGACAGTGGAATTTCGCTGGGCGGTCCGTCCGACAGCGGGATAGCGTTGGACAGTTCCGGCGACAAGAAGAAGGGGAAGGGCAAGAAGCCCGCCCAGGATCTCAGCGGCACCATGCCCGAGATTCCCATGATGAGTGCCCCCGCGGACGACTTGGGGAATACTCAAATGGAACTCCCCATGCTGGGGGGCCAGGACAGCGAGTTCGAATTTGCCGCCAGTCCGCTGGACGAGGACTCCAGTTCCAACTTCGCCACGTTGGGTGACGATGACTCACCGGCGGCCAAGAAGGGTGGCGGGAAGAAGGGCAAGAAGCAGGAAGACGACGACTTGTTCGATACGTCGACCACCGTCGAATTCGGTGCTGACGACGATGAATTCGACAGCAACGCCGATGTGTTCGCCGATGACTCGGACGACATGGAAGTCGCGGATGACGTCGTTGGTGAAGATGACGAAATCGCCGAGGACGTCTTCGGTGCGGCCGATGAAGACTTCGACGAGGAACTGCAGTCGGGACAAAGTTCGTCCGATTTCCCAGTCCCCTCGATGGGTGGCCAGCGTATTTCGGCTCCCGTTCAAGCCGAATGGGGTGGAGCGACGTTCGGCATGCTGCTGGTTTCATCCGCAGTCATGTTGCTGACCAGCTTCATGATGTATGACGTCGTCCGCACGATGTGGGGCAACAACGAACCGAACGCCGGGACCGAAATGATTCTGTCGAGTTTCCGCGGGATGTTTGGTTGATTTGTGGTGTGTCGTGCAGTTTTCACGCGTGACTAAACCGGGACAGTCCTTCCGGCTCTCGTCGACTTGCCGATCAATTCAATGAGTTCCAGCACGCGCTGAATCGATTCGCTCGACACGGGGGATTTTTTCCAGTCCCCCTCCTGAATGGTGGTGACTACCGAATTGTAGAACGCTGCCTGGTCGGTGGGGAGCTCTTCCACTGGAACGTCAATTAATTCGTAGTCCGGGCCGGACCGAAATCGCTTGCCGTCGGCGAAACCCGCTGCGGTTCCATCGAGTATCCAACCGGTCTCCAGCGGTGCCAGGCTGCGTCGATTCAATTCCAGCCAGGCCCGACAACCAGTGGCAAATTCGACGTTCACCATGCATCCGGATCCCGTCTGCTGAGCCAGGACCGAGACCACCGGATCGGGAACCAGCTGCAGTAATTCGTCGAGCATTTCAAACCACTTGATCTGCTGGACTCGCGTTGGATCAAGATTCGGATCCACAACGGAATCCGAAGCCGTGGTTTTCAGTCCCAGCTCAACCGGGACATACTGCCGCGAGATCCGTCGCACGTCGAGAAGCTGTCCGAGATCTCCTGCGCGAACCAGTTGTTGAACGGTTTGAAACGTGCCATCCCAGCGGTGCAGGGCGGCGACGAACAGATTGGCCTTGGAGTCGCTCGCACGCGGAGCGGCCCAGGACGTCCAAACGTCGGGAGGCGTATTGACCGGCAATCCCAACAAGACATGCTTACCTTCCGCCAATGCCAATCCAATCAGCGAAGGATCGACGCGCGGACCGATCCAGAACATGGAAATCCGGGGGTCGTCAATGAGTGCCTGCGGGGACTTGGCGACGTGCTCAAGAAAGCCGTGGGCGGTCGGTAACCGTTGATCGGGGTTCCATCCAGCCACGCAGCGAAAATCGGGACGCAACCGCATCCGTTCGAGATGAAACAGACCTTCCGCATTCAGATCGAGGAAGCCGACACCAATGGGGTTCATGGTCTCTTATTATGTATCGGAGCGCAGCGACGCGCAATCCCCCCCTTTGTAAGGGGGGGCAGGGGGGGTACGAGCGTCGCCCAACTCGCCATTTAACAAGGGTTAGCTCAAGCAGAAACTTTCAAATACTAGCAATCCCAAGCGTAGGCGACTTCATACCCCCCCTGCCCCCCTTACAAAGGGGGGGAGTCATGATTCGCTGCGCTCAGCTTCGCGATGTTCTACAATGCCTTCTGTCCGCTCGATTCGCAAGTGGCAACTGAACGAGGCGAGGAAATCCCGATCTCCTTTCCACTTTCCCTGCCCACTGGCTTGGCTGCCGACCACCCTTTTTGCATAATCACATCAGCGTTTGTTGACGTCTGATTGGCACCCCAGCAGGAGAGTCCCCGTGATGCGGCGTACTTT
>CAMAVF010000103.1 GCA_945861445.1 Planctomicrobium piriforme
CTGCTCCGTGAACTCCAAAATCCGTTGTCGCATGCGGTCTTCCATGACCTAGCCTCCACACCTTACCCCAATTCCAGAAATATCGACCATTTCCCCCGCCGATGAAGGGTACACTTTTTATGCCAATTGCAATATGGGGAATGCACCCCACTGCACGCCGCCGCCGAGCTTGGTGAAACACAGATGCTCAAGCTCCTGCTACAATGTGACGCTGATCCCAAAGCCGCAGGAACAGGAAACACTCTTCCGGGCGTTACACCTCTGCACCTGGCCGCAAAGCGCGGACACATTGCCGCCGTCGAGGCACTCTTAGCAGCCGGAGCAGACATCAATTCCCACACAGAAAGAACGCAAGAAAGCCCTCCCAGAACGGCCGTCGATTTCGCACAGTCGAAAGATCTCCGGGGGCTGCTCTTCAAGCGAGGCGGCAAATCCTTCGCAGAACTTGGCAAGTAACACAGCTTCGATGCGATGCTGGCACTACGGAACACAACCCCCGGATTCACTCAGAGAGAACCTGATGGAAGTAGCCGAACTACTCAGTTGCGCCCCACGCCTGGTGTTCGAGTTCCTTCGTATTGCGCTCGACCGAGAGAATGATCGTGCGTTGTCCCGAGCCATCTGGCCGGGCCACTACTGTTTGAATCAAGTGCCGGCCATCTTCCAACGAGAGCCGGACCTGGAAGGATCCGTCGGGCTTGACGTGGGCCGGTTCGTCGACCACGGTGACCCGCGCGTCGGGCGAGGTGATTCCGTGGAGAATCAGTTCGGCATGGAAGGTCAGCGGCAGGTGTCCGTGCGATTTTGCACCCGCGGAATCCTGGTCATCGGGGGCTGATTGCCCATTCCAATTGTTCTCGATGGTGCGGCCGAGGCGTTCTTCCAGCAGATCGCGCAGCGGCGACTGTGAGGACGATTCCGAATAGCCTCCTGACAGGGCGAAGATCCGCTGATACTCGCCGTTCAAGTCGTCCCAGCCGCCACTGATGGTGCCAGGAGTGCCCGGTCGCGGAGCCGTGACGACGTTCGAGCGGGCCAGGACCTGGAACTTGCCGCCGGGAGTCAGATAGCCGATCTGCAGGCGATAGGTTCGCGCCTGGCCGTCTATCGGCACATACCAGAAGTTGACTCCGCCGTGAATCGAGATATCCATCAACCGCGCTTCGCTGCGACTGGTGGCATCGTGTCCGGAAACATCAAACACGCGCAGCGTCGGGACTGAACGATGCCATTCCGTCCCCAGCGCAACTTCAGCCCTTTGGATGGTCGCTCGCGAGAATTCCCAAACGGCCTGCAGCCAATGCGGGTCACGGACCAGCACGACGAATCGGTCGTGCCCCTCCTTCTCCGCACTGCTCGCTTGAGCCAGGTCCCGCTTCAGCACGGCTTCGGCGTTGGGGGTGATGGTGGAGTTTCGCTTGCCACGCGATTTCGCGGTCAGGGTGCCACTGGTCTTCTTGGGAGTGGCCTTCGGGGGAGTCGTTTTGACGATCGAGGGCTTGTTGGGGGCCGGGGCGGTGGATTTCTTCACTCGCCGAGGGGGAGCGGCAACCTTGCCCGCCTTCGTGGCCGTGGCTGCCTTCAATTTCGGTTTGCCTTTGACAACCGCAGCTTTAGTCGCCTTGGTGGGTTGCAGGGCGGCAATCAATTCTTCCTTCTTCAAAGACTTCCAGCCTGTCACCTTGCGGCGCTGAGCCATCGCAGCCAGCTCAGTCCGAGTGTGATCGCTCAATCGTTTAGCTGCCATAACGGGAAATCTTTTATTTGGCCGGCGTGGTTTCCAAAGGTCGTTACGCCCTTGTCTCAAATTCGGGAACGTCTAACGATCGAAGAGCCTTTGTCATTTTGAACCCGTGCCACACGCATTCGGGTGATGCGTCGTGGTCGTCTGATCGGCAAGTCTTGATGTACATCGAGTTGTAGCAGATAGACCGGCGGATTTTCAACGTGACAAGGTTTTTCGTGAGGAGCCGGAACTTCCTGTCTTGCTCCTGGAAATTCAATCACGATTCATCGTGGCAGGACCGATAACTCCACCCCAGTTTGAAGCGTAGCCCCGTCAATCGATCAGGTCTGGGAAAGAAAAAAATCAATCCTGAGAAAAAATCCCACAGTAAGCTGACGACTTTGACAGCCAACAGAGCCCCCGCTAGACTGCTGACAATCTAAGGAAAAATGACTGCCCACGGTCTCTTCGCAGCGCTGATCTTCGCGATTTCGACGAATTCAGATCATCGTAAACGAGGATTTTGTTGGCAGCCGGGAGTGAATGTCGTGCCGACTCAGCCCCCCGATCGGCAGCCACCGATGGCCACCGCCATGCGATGGGTGTCTGAGATTACGAGTGGGGGACTGATGCTGGCTCTTCCGTGTTTGGGAGGCTGGTGGTTGGATGGTTGGCTACGAAGTGCTCCGTGGTGTTTGATTGTCGGTGGGTTTCTGGGTCTAATCCTGTCCTTCCTGCATCTCATGCGCATCACCGGTGCATTGAAGTCCGATTCGAAGAAAAAGTAAGAAGCCCTAACAAAACCGGTTGTGGGAATTTTAGAACCGCGACATTTCCCGCGGTTCTGAAATGACGCAGAGGTTTTGTTAGAGTCTACGAGTGCTCCTTGGAAGTTGATCCTCGGACGATGAGTCTGGCCTCGCCTGTTCGTCAATGCTGTTGGTTGCTTTTGGTTAGCCTGGCAGCATTGGTCTTGCTGAGCGTTCCGGCGGCATTGCTGGCTGGCTGGCAGGGAATTTTGGGGTTGGGGCTGTCGGCTATTGTGTGTTTGATACCCGGCCTGCTGACAGTAGTCCTGGTGGGTGCGGTCAAAGATCCGACCGCACGTATTTGGCTCACTGTGGGCGGAATGATTGTCAGGATGTTTGTCATCCTGGTTGTGGCGTTGGTTGTGCATGAGTTGCAACCGAAATTGGGTTTGGTTGAGTTTTACATCTGGCTGATCATTTTCTACAACGTACTGCTGCTGGCTGAAACCTGGCTGCTGTTGCCTCGAAGCTCGCAAGACTCAGAGGCATGAGGCGGTGGTTTCGCCGTGGCAATTGAGATAACTGTGTGGCCTGCGGGTGTGTGACCCGAGGTGGCCTTGGCAATCTGCTCGAAGTGTGTTCGCGACTCGGAGAAGCGGTAATAAGACATGGCTGCCGATCACGGTGATGACGTGTTTCACCATATCCGCGATTCGATTCATTTCGAGTTGCCAGGATTTCTGGGGGGTGCTACGCCCGATTTGCCCCTCATTAATCTGGGATTCCATCAACTGCAAATCACCAAGTTCATGGTGCTGCAGGTTGTGGCCGGGCTGTTGGTGCTGGTGATTTTCTCGGGCCTGGCTCGGCACATTCGATCTGGACGACCCGCCCGTGGTTGGTTTTGGAACTTCTGGGAATTGCTGGCTGTGGCAATTCGTGATGATGTGGCCCGGCCAGCAATTGGTACCGGACATCACCACGACGATGCCCACGAAGAGGAGCATTCACCCGGTAGCGATCTCCAGCACGAGGACGGACATCTTTCGCCTGCTGGGCACGGGCATGGGATTGAGGACACCGGTTCGCATCCCGCAGATAAGTATCTGCCGTTTGTCTGGTCCTGCTTCTTTTTTGTTCTGTTCTGCAATCTGCTGGGTGCCGTGCCCTGGCTGGGTTCGGCGACGGGGCATATCGCGGTGACCGGCGCCCTGGCCGTGGTCACAATGGTTTATGTGATCAAGTCGGGCAGTGAGAAGCTCGGTGGATTGGGTTTCTGGAAGTCCCTCGTACCATCCATGGATCTGCCCGGAATCATGGGGCTCATTTTGAAGCCGATGATCTGGGTGATTGAATTTTTCGGGTTGCTGATCAAGCATGGTGTGTTGGCCGTGCGTTTGTTCGCTAATATCATGGCCGGTCACACGGTCATCGCAGTGATCCTGGGTTACATTGCCGTGGCTGGGAATGATCTCCCGGCCCTGTACTGGTTAATCACGCCAGCCAGCGTGGTGGGTCAAATCGGCATTGGCATGCTGGAGTTGTTTGTCGCCTTCCTGCAGGCGTATGTGTTCGCGTTCCTGGCTGCACTGTTCATTGGAACCGCAGTTCATCCGCACTAAGTTGATTGGCAATCTTCAACCCGCCCGTTGGTGCGTGGTTGTTTCGCAGGCTGTGAAGGTTTGCGTCGTCCGTGTATCCGACCACAATGTTCGCCTTTGTTACAGTAAACAGGAGAGTAAGAAGTGAAGCTGACCCTTCAGACCGCGTCGTTGGCCGTAATGGCCGTATTTGTGTTCGCCGCAGAGGCTTCGGCCGCTGACGCTGTGACACACTCTGGTATTTACCTGTCGGGTGCCATTGGCGCCGGCCTGGTGATCATCGGTGCCGCCTTGGGCATCGGTAAGATCGGCACTGCAGCTGTCGAAAGCATGGCCCGTCAGCCCGAAGTGGCCGGCCAGATTCAGACCGCCATGATCATTGCTGCGGCTCTGATCGAAGGTGTTACGTTCTTCGCTTTGATCATCTGCATCATTCACGGTAAGCCGTGGGGAGCCGCTGTCTGATCCAGTTCAGCGCGTGGTATCAGAAGTTCGTCAGGACGATTTTCCCAGTCTGTGATGCAAGAGAGAGAAGTCCATGTTCAATCCCGCGCTAAGCTGGTTTGGCCGGAGCTTGATTGCCGTTGTCTGCGGTCTGACTTGGATCGCTGCCACCAGTGTTAATCTGGCTGCACAGGAAAAGCCCGCGGCACATGCCGAGCCGGATGCATCGCATCCCGCTCCCGCAGCACATCCGGCAGAGACGGGCCACACTGCGCCGCATGCCGAGCCGCCTGGGCCCATCGACTGGAGCACGGATCTTGCGTTGTGGTCGTTGATCGTGTTCGTGTTGTTTGTGGCCGTGCTCAAGACGTTTGCCTGGGGGCCATTAAGCAGCGCGTTGGATGCTCGTGAACGTAAGATCAAGAGCGACATCGCGAGTGCGGAAGAGGCTCGGATCAAAGCCGAAAAAATGTTGGCCGAATATCAAGCCAAGCTGGCGGCGGCTCAGGATGAAATCCTGAAGACGCTGGCGGAAGCGCGACGTGACGCCGAGCATACCCGGCAGGACATTCTCGCTCAGGCTGAGAAAGAAGTGTCGGCGACCAAGGATCGGGCGTTGCTCGAAATTGAACGCACGAAGGACCACGCGCTCAATGAGTTGTTCAATCACATGTCCGGAGCGGTCGCCAATGCGACTGAACGCGTCCTGGGTCGGGCTTTGACTGCCGCGGATCAGGAGCGTTTGATCGGGGATGCCTTGGCCGAATACTCTCGCAACTAACATTGCCGGAGAAGCGGTCGAGTCTGTGTGACTTCAGGTTTTGGGTGGGTGTTCGAACGAGGATGAAGGTTATGGGTGCGACAGGCAACACAAGCGAACTGCATGCCGATCCGCAGACGCAGGCGGTCGCTCGCATCTATGCCCACGCGTTCCTCGACGCGGCACCCGCGGGACAAGTCGAAGCGTTGTTGGAAGAGTTTACTTCGTTCGTGACTGAAGTCCTGGAGAAGCAGCCCGATTTTCGGACGCTGTTGACTTCGCAGATGATTTCACGTGACGAAAAGCTGGCGGTAATCAGTCGTTCCATTGCGCCGGTCGCCAGCCCGACGTTTGCCGATTTTTTGAGTGTCATTGCCAAGCACGAGCGGCTCGATTTGCTGACGCAGATTCTCCATGAGACTCAGCGGGAGCATGAGATTCGCACGAATCGCGGGCGCGTGCAAGTCGTGAGTGCGCGGGCTCTGTCCGCAGCCTCGGAAGAAAAAATCCAGAGGCAGTTGGCTCAGACCCTGCCGTTCCAGCCGGTTCTCGAAACCAGTGTCGATCCCAGCTTGCTGGGCGGCCTGGTGATTCGTGTCGGCGATACCGTTTACGATGGTTCGCTGCGGTCCCGCCTAAAGCAATTGCGTGATCGTTTGCGTCAGAGGAGCATCCATGAAATTCAAAGCGGACGAGATCGCTTCAGTCATCCAGAAAGAGATTGAAACGTATCGCGGCCAGATCGAAACCAGTCAGGTCGGGCGGGTTCTGGAAGTGGGCGACGGGATCGCTCGCGTCTATGGTCTGTCAGGGGCCATGTCGGGTGAGATGGTCGAGTTCCCCAACGGAGTTCGTGGCCAGGTGTTTAACCTGGAAGAAAACTCCGTGGGCGTGATCATTCTCGGCGACCACTTGTCGATCGCCGAAGGGGATGAAGTACGGACCACCGGTGCGTTGCTGTCCGTGCCTGTCGGGCAAGCCCTGATCGGTCGCGTCGTCGACCCGCTGGGCAACCCGTTGGACGGCAAGGGCCCAGTTCTCGCGGACGAAACACGTCCCCTCGAAACGATTGCTCCAGGTATCGCTGGACGTCAGCCGGTCAAAGAACCGCTGCAGACCGGTATCAAGGCTGTTGACGCCATGACGCCGATCGGCCGCGGTCAACGCGAATTGATCATCGGTGACCGGAAGACCGGTAAAACGGCCGTCGCGATCGACGCCATTCTGAACCAGAAGGGGACAGGCGTCATTTGCGTCTACGTCGCCTGCGGTCAGCGTGCCAGTTCGGTCGCCAGCGTGGTGGAAGTGCTCCGTAAACACGGTGCGATGGACTACACGATTGTGGTCAGTTCGCCCGCCAGCGATCCGGCTCCGCTGCAATACATCGCTCCGTACTCCGGTGCGTCGATGGCCGAGTACTTCATGTATCGCGGCCAGCACACGCTGGTCGTGTACGATGACTTGACCCGTCAAGCCCAAGCCTATCGCCAGTTGTCGTTGCTGGTGCGTCGTCCCCCGGGACGCGAAGCCTATCCCGGCGACGTGTTCTACTGCCATAGCCGCCTGCTGGAACGGTCTGCCAAGCTGAGCAACGAACTCGGTGGCGGATCGATGACGGCGTTGCCCATCATCGAGACCCTCGAAGGTGAAGTTTCGGCGTATATCCCGACGAACGTGATTTCGATCACCGACGGTCAGATTTACCTCGAACCGAACTTGTTCTTCGCCGGTATTCGTCCCGCTATTAACGTCGGTATTTCGGTCTCTCGCGTGGGTGGTAATGCCCAGACGAAGGCGATGAAGAAGGTTGCCGGCGGTCTCCGCCTCGACCTGGCTTCATTCCGCGAATTGGAAGCGTTTGCCCAACTCGGTACGGAACTCGATAAGGCGACCCAGGGTCGTCTCGATCGTGGGTACCGCATGGTCGAATTGCTGAAGCAGCCCCAGTACCAACCGCTGCACTTTGCCGACCAGGTGGTCAGCATTTACGCCGGTACCAAAGGCTACTTCGACACGATTCCGGTCGCCTTGGTACTGGAAGCGGAAACGGAATTGCTGCGGTTCATGCGTGAGCAAAAATCTGAGCTCCGCGACGCCATCACCAACAGCAAGGCGCTGGATGACGCATCGGAAGCAAGCCTGAAGCAAGCATTGTTGGACTTCCTGGCTCAATGGGCCGAAAGTCACAAGACGGTTGCCAAGTAATAAGACTGTCAGGTTTGAGAAGTTTCACTGGTGTTTGCCCAATTGAGAGGGTGTGAGAGTATGAGTGTGTGAGAGTAACGGGGTGACCTGGCGGCCAAATAATCGAACTGCCAATCCCCTCACGCTCTCCCACTCTGGTACTCTCACACAGTCCCTCGGCGCATTCGAGTCGATAGTCAGCTAAAGTCTTCGTGTCAGGCCCAGGCCTGACCTCAAGTGGACGGGAAGAGGTTTCGACGGAACATGGCGAAAGCTCGTGCGATAGTCAAACGTCTGAAGGCAGTCAAGAACATCCGCAAGATCACGCGGACTATGGAATTGATTGCGACCGCGCGCTTCAAGAAAGCGATGGACCGCGCCACCGAAGCCGCTGCCTACACCAAGAAGATTGCGGAACTGGTCGCCGACTTGTCGCAGGTGGCGGTGCAGGGATTTACCCATCCGTTGCTGCAGGCACATCCCACCAACCAGAATGCCATTCTGCTGGTGCTGACTTCCAATCGTGGATTGTGCGGCGGCTTCAATTCCGGCGTGCTGCGTCTGGTGCAACGCCGGATCATTGAAGCTCGCGACAGCGGTCAGAATCTGCAGTTGGAAGTCTCGGGTAAGCGTGGCCTGAACTTCATGCGGTTTCAGCAACGGACCGTGTCCCAAAGCTATACCAAGTTCGAAGACAAGCCGTTGTTCGAGGAAGTCGAAGAACTGGCGAATCGGTACGCGAATCTGTACGTCACCGGCAAGTTGGATCGTCTGGATGTGGCTTACGTCCGCTTCCAGTCGATTTCGCGGCAAGCGGCCGTGGTCGAGACATTGCTGCCGGTGGGTCAGTTGAACGCGGCGACTCGTGAACAGACATCGGCCCAGTCGGCCACCGCGAATGCCGCGGCCGCGACTGCCGCTGGCAGCACGGGTCCGACTGTCGATTATGAATTTCTTCCGTCCGCACGAGAAATCCTGGAAGAGATCGTGCCCGCCTCGTTCAAGGCCCGGCTCTTCAAGTGCTTCCTCGATTCAGCCGTCAGCGAGCAGATTGCCCGCATGGTGGCGATGAAGGGTGCGACGGAAAATGCGGGCTCGATGATCGGCGACCTCAGCCGGACCTACAACCGAGCCCGTCAAAGTCAGATTACGAGCGAATTGAGCGAAATTATCGGCGGTGCCGCCGCCCTGGAATAATCGAGAAACCCGAACAATACTCAAAGGTTTCAGAATCAGTAGTAGAAAGTACGAGATTTTATGAGCACCACAGCCACGGCCACGAATACCGGCCGCGTTACTCAGGTGATCGGTTCGACGTTCGACGTCGAATTTGCCGAGACCCGGTTGCCCGCTCTCTACAACGCTGTCACCGTCGACCAGGAAGTCAAGGGTGTGCGCGTGAAGCTGACCGGCGAAGTGCAACAGCACTTGGGCGGCGGTCGCGTCCGCTGCATCGCCCTGGGGACGACCGACGGGATGACCCGCGGAATGGAAATCACCGATACCGGTGCCCCGGTGTCGGTCCCCGTCGGCAAGGGAACACTCGGCCGCGTGTTCAATCTGCTGGGCGAACCGATCGACGGTCGGGGCGAAGTCCCGCACGAAGAACGCTGGCCCATTCACCGTCACCCGCCCGCATTTGATACCCTGACGTCGAAGACGGAAGTCTTCGAGACGGGCATCAAGGTCGTGGACTTGCTGACCCCGTTCGTGCGCGGTGGTAAGGCTGGTCTGTTCGGTGGTGCCGGTCTCGGTAAGACCGTTATTCTGCAAGAATTGATCGCTCGTATCGCCAGTGCCCACGGTGGTTACTCGGTGTTCGCGGGCGTCGGTGAACGAACCCGCGAAGGGAACGACCTGTGGCTCGAAATGCAGGAAACGAAGATTGGTAATACCGGTCGCGCCGTGCTGGAACAAACCTGCATGGTCTTCGGTCAGATGAACGAACCGCCCGGTGCTCGTCTCCGCGTCGCCTTGTCGGCCTTGACGATGGCCGAATGGTTCCGCGATACGACCGGTACCGATACGCTGTTGTTCGTCGACAACATTTTCCGGTTCTCACAAGCCGGTTCCGAAGTGTCCGCGTTACTCGGACGTATGCCCTCCGCGGTAGGTTACCAACCGACCCTCGGTACCGAATTGGGTGAATTGCAGGAACGCATCACCTCGACGAACCGCGGAGCCATTACGTCGGTGCAAGCCGTGTATGTTCCGGCTGACGATCCAACCGACCCTGCTCCGGCGACAGCCTTCACCCACTTGGACGCGTTCATTTACCTCGAACGCCGGATCTCGGAAAAGGGTATTTATCCCGCCATCGATCCACTGGCGTCGTCGAGCCGTATTCTCGATCCGCAGGTTGTTGGCGAACGCCACTACACGGTGGCCCGTCGCGTACAAAAAACTCTGCAGCGGTATCGTGAATTGCAGGACATCATTGCCATTCTGGGTGTCGACGAATTGAGCGAAGACGACAAGCTGGTCGTGCATCGTGCCCGCCGGATTGAACGCTTCCTGTCGCAGCCGTTCCTCGTGGCCGAAGTCTTCACCGGCAAGAAGGGTAAGATTACCCCATTGGCCGAGACGATCCAGAGCTTCGAAGAGATTTGCGACGGCAAGTGGGATCATCTGTCCGAGCCCGCCTTCATGTACGTCGGCGGTGTGGAAGAAGCGGCTGAGCAAGAGAAGACGTTGCAGAAGAATGCGTAAGTAGTCTCGTGGCCGACGCTGCCAGCGTCGGTGTTGGTGCCGACGCTGGCAGCGTCGGCCACGGGTCCCGATCTGAAGCGTGAGATTTTTGAATATGGCTGGTAACAAACAACTGCGACTCGTGCTCGTCACGCCCGAGAAGACGCTGCGCGATCAGCCGGTCGTGGATTTGCGATTCCCGTTATATGACGGTCAGATGGGCGTGCTGCCCGGCCGGGCTCCGCTGGTCGGTCGACTGGGTTGCGGCGAACTCCGGTTCACGGAAGTCACCGGGGCTCACCACAGCTACTACATCGACGGTGGGTTCGTGCAGATCAAGGGTGAAACGGCGACCATTCTCACCAACCGAGCGATCCCGGTGGAAAGTCTCAGCCGTCAGCAGGCGGAAGAGCAACTCCGGCAGGCGTTGAGTCGTCCCGCGCACAATGATCTGGAGATCGATGCCCGCGAACGCGATGAACAACGTGCCCGCCAGATGCTGGCGTTGGCGCGCAAGTCGCACACGAGTGCCTGAGGCTGTTGTGAGACGTTTGAATTCCAAGCCCGGCATGTTGATGCCGGGCTTTTTTGTGCGCGGTTAGTGGATCGACACTGGATTGGTGGTGGAGCCACAATGCCATGAGACGAATGGGAGTTATGGAAAAAATGGGGGTTATGAGATCCATGACGAGTGTGTGAATCACATAAGCCCGCCCTAATGCGAATGGACAGTGACTGCCGACTATGCTAGAGTCAGTAGCCTGCCGAAATCGTGTACATGCCCGGAGTGCAGCCTCATGTTCAGTCTCCTCGATCTGCCCCCGCACGGACGTCACGTGGCGATGTCGCGCCGTGAATGGTTGCGCGTGGGGGGCATTGGTTTCGGTGGGTTGTCGCTGCCCTCGCTGCTGGCGGCTGCGCCCACAGCGGCTGCGACGCCCAGTTCTGAAACGGGGTTCGGGTTTGGCAAAGCCAAGTCGGTGATCGTGATCTTCCTGGGTGGTGGACCGCCACAACATGAGACCTGGGACACCAAGCCCGAGGCTCCTGCGGAGATCCGCGGTCCCTTCGGCACGATTGCGACTCGGACACCCGGGTATTCGGTCGGCGAATTGATGCCGCAAACGGCCTTGCTCACCGACAAGATCGCCGTGCTGCGAGCCATGGTCACGAATGACAACGCCCATTCGTCCAGCGGCTACCAGATGATGACGGGAGTGCCGCACATTCCGCCGCACGCGGAGAATGCGACTTCCAAAGCCCCGAATCTCGCTCCCAACTGGGGCTCGATCGCGAAGTACGTCAAGCAGGGCAGCAAGAACGCATTCCCCCCCGCGGTGACCGTGCCGGTGCGGATCGCCAATGTGGGCGACATCCCCTGGCCGGGACAAATCGCCGGTGTCTTGGGACCCAAATACAACCCGTGGGTCCTGACGTGCGATCCTTCCCAGCCCAATTTCTCGGTCCCCGACCTGGCCCTGCCGGCAGAGATGTCGACCAGTCAGTTTGAGAAGCGGTTGACGCTGCTGGATCAAATGAACCGGCAACTCGACGGAGTCCTCCGGTCTCCCGCAGTCGACAACTTTGACCGCCAGACTCAGCAGGCGCTGGATCTGTTGAGCGGCGCGCAGGCCCGCAAGGCGTTCGACCTGACTCAAGAAACCCCCGAAACGCGTGAGCGCTACGGTAAGACTCGCTGGGCCCAAAGCGTGTTGCTCGCCCGGCGCCTGGTCGAAGCGGGCGTTTCGCTAGTGCATGTCAACTGGTGCCAGATTGATGGCGAACCGAATGCCGGGAGTTGGGACACGCATTCCAAGCACAACGATTTGCTGAAACGGCTCCTGATGCCGATGATGGATCAGGCCTACTCGGCCTTAATGAATGACCTGACCGAGCGTGGGTTGCTCGACGAAACCCTGGTCGTGTGGGTGGGCGAGTTTGGTCACACGCCGAAGTTCAACGGCCAGGCGGGGCGCGATCACTGGGGCAGTTGTTTCTCGATCGCGCTGGCGGGCGGTGGCGTCCGTGGCGGCGTGGTGCATGGCAAGTCAGACGCACATGCGGCCTTCCCCGTCTCGGGCCGAGTCGAACCGCGAGACTTGATTGCGACGATCTTCCATTGCCTGGGGCATTCGCCCGATACCGAACTGCACGAAACCGAAGGCCGCCCGATTCCGCTCAGTCGCGGCCGCGTAATTGAAGAGATATTGTAGTTCTTTGTCCTTTGTCCTTTGTCCTTTGGCCTTTGTCTTTTTGTCCCACCATTTTTTTGTCTCTCCTGTTATGCGCGTTTGATGCGATCTCTTCGATCACTTGCGTTTCAGCACGTGCGGTAGCGTTTCGCCTGCGGGGACGAACTTCATCGAGATTGAATTGACGCAGTGCCGCGTGTTCTTCGCCGTGAGGCGTTCTCCCAGAAAGACATGCCCCAGGTGACCGCCGCAGTTGTGGCAGACGATTTCGGTCCGGTCACCGTCCGCGTCGGTATGACGATCGACCGCGCCGGGAATCTCATCGTCAAAACTGGGCCAGCCGCAGTGGCTGTCGAACTTGCTGTCCGAACGATACAGCGGGGCCTGACACTGGCGACAGATGAACGTCCCAGCCGCTTTCAAATCGGTGTACTCGCCGACGAACGGCCGTTCTGTCCCCTTGTTGAGAATCACGTAAGCTTCCGTAGGGGTCAGCTTGTTGAAACCGGTCGATGGCTCGTTGGGACTCATGGATGCGATTCCTGAGGTCAAAGGGAATTGTGTCTCGCGCTGGCTTGAGCGTACACTCATTTTGACGACTTTCGTCACCGCAAGACAACCATCCGGCTCACGCCGGACGCTCGCCTACGAAGAGGCGCAAGTCAATCGTAAAAATGCTCCAGCCAGCGCCGCAGTGCAGGCGAAACTGCTTCAGGGTTCGCTCAACCCGCGGCGGAGGATCCCAGCCGGCCTTTGACGAAGTCGATCAACGTGTTCAGACGTTCGAGGTCGTCGGATTCGAAGTTGACTTCCACGATCAGGACCTTCACGGCATGACGCACCTTGGTCCGGGCGATGTCTTCCAGCAGCTCGCGCCCAAAGACAACCACCTTGGCTCCGGTCCCGACATCCTGGGCGATGATGACGGCCACACCGGCCAGTGCGGCACCGGGATCTCGCTTGTTTTTCAACAGCGTCTGCAGCGGCAGCGGTTTGACATCCGAAAGCTTGGCCATATCTGAGCGTCCGACAAGTAGTGCAACCCAACCCAGAAGTGTGGGCTTGATCTGCTTATCGACGATCTGGCTCGCTGAAACAAATGACTGGACTAACAGGCCCTACAACATACGTCCTCAAACCTGCACCGATCTCCGCCAGTTCGCAAGATGATCCGGAAAAGTTTATCCAGACATCCTGGCTTCGCATTCGAGCGGATCAACTGAGGGAGTAGTGAGTGTATTCCCTCCCCGGGATGACTCAGCTTCCAAATAGCCTTTTCCAAAGGCCCTTCTTCGGTTGCTGCGACGCAACTTCGGGCTCAGGAGCGGTCTCGGACGAGGCATCTGGCTGCGGTTCGTCTTCCACTTTGGTGAAAGTCTGATAGAAGATTTCCAGGTTGTCGACGTCCCCATTCATCAGGCGTTTGAAGACCTTGCCGATGGGGTTGCAATACTTGCCGACAGCGACTTCCATGACCAGCGGAAATCCAGAGATATCCCGCATGGCGGTCTCGGCCGCGACGCGCCATTTCCCATTGTGATGCCGGACGAAGACTTCGCCGACATAACAGCCAAACGCAAACAGCGACTCCCCAACTTGTTCGGGACTGGCACCATCCCGGCGCAGGCGGTCAATGATCTGGTCGACCCGGGGCAGACTTTCCGGCGTGTAATCCAAATCGATCTGAGAGATATTGCGTGCGGCGTCCACGGCCATCTGAGCGTGGAGCGGTGCGCCTTCGGGGGTCGGGGGATATTCGAGTTGAAGTTCCATGAGTCAGCCAGCTCGCAAATGATTCAGGACAGGGATTTCGGCGGTCTAGCGGAGCATCTTAATTAATGCCCACAACCTGACCAATAGCCGTTGCGAATTTCCGCAGCTCAGCGCGGAACGGGCAGGAACTGCAACAGATCCGTTTCCAGATCGAGCATCGCGACGGAGAATTCCCTTGCACGATACAAAGCCCCGGGGTTGATATGACGGACCGCACCCTCACGATAGTCGTGGGCCACGTGGGAATGTCCCGACAGCAGATAATCGGGTCGATCCTGCAAGACCCGGCGGACATCGGCCGTCAAATGTCCATGCACGACGCCAATACGTTTGCCTGCCAGATCGAAGACGCCGCCCCAACCGAGGCACGTGACACCCGCATCCACTGCCGACTGCTTCAAGAAAGGGACCATGTCGCAATCATTGTTGCCAAACACAAAGTAACACGGCAGCACTGCGCACGCGGCGACAATGTTTGTTTCGATCAAGTCACCACAGTGAACCAGCACCTCGGCCCCGGCCGTGCGGAGAATCTCCACTGCAGCCAGAGTCCGGTCCAATTGATCATGCGTGTCCGACAAGATTCCAATCCGCATCGTCCGCACACCTCCGGTTACGCTCGATAGATGCGCAGGAAATAATACCCCGACAACAACAACCCGATCGCCACTACGGAATAACGCACCAGGTTCTTATCCAGTCGCCGAGCGACACTCGCCCCGACGTAGCCACCGATGATCGCCGAAAGGATCATCGGTGGGGCCAGTTGCCAATTGACCTTGTCGTGCCAGATAAACAAGATCACCGAGACTCCATTAATTGCGGACGCCAGAATGGCTTTCACGCCGTTCATGCGATGAATGTCCGAAATCCCCATGAGCGCCAGGGTACTCAGCATGAGGATGCCGATTCCCGCGCCAAAGTAGCCGCCATACAGAGCGATCAGGAATTGAAACGCGATAATGCCCATCCTCGATCCCCAGGACGGAGTCGCATGCGGCTTGCCGATCCCCGTCCAGCGCGAGATTGTCGGCTGCAACAGAAACAACGTCGTGGCGACCAGAATCAGCCAGGGGACCAGTTGCATAAACTCTTTGGGATCGCGGAGCGCCACCAGCTTCGTACCGATGGCCGCTCCGACTAATGACGGAATGATTAAGGGCCTGATCCACGGCCACGTCCCCAGTAATTCGCGCCGGTATCCCCAGACCGACGCGACCGATCCGGGGAACAAGGCGATGGTACTGGTCCCATTGGCCATCACCGTGGCCGCGGCACTCGGACCCAGGACCAGCGTCAATGCGGGAAACGTCAGCAAGGTCCCGCCACCGGCAACCGAATTCACAATCCCCGCCAGAACCGCCGCTAGGCACAGGATCGCGAGTTGAGTATTTTCTATTGTGATGATCAGATTCCTGATTGATTAGGTGACACTCGCCAGAACGCGCTAACTCTATGTACGGGTCAAGTGTGTTAATAACCGATATCTATCTCCCCTCGCCCCAGATTACTGGGGCGAGGGGAGATAATTCATTCGCGGGGGCGGTATCTGGACTGCTCACGCGCAACCGTTTTCAACCGCTCGGGTCGCGTCCATCACGGCGGTTGACTGGCGAGTTGCACCAGGGCTTCGCGAACGCGGACGATTTGATCGGGGTTGACGGTCAGATAGCGCTGTCGCCCTGTAGGTCCGGCGGTGAACTGAGTGATTTGTTTGTCATCAACGGCGATTGTCCCTGTGAGCGAGACCCCGAAGTATCCACGGTCCGGTCGAACGGCATACAGCACGCTCGTCAGATCCCACGTTTGACGGTCGTAAGGCATCTTCTGATACAACCTGTAAGCCTCGCTGAGTGGATGATGTTTTACATAGCGGAAATCGTTCTCAATGCTGGTCGCGGGAAACGTGATCGCACTGCCGATTTCAAAGCCACTGGCCACAATCGGCGTCGGCCAGTTGGTGAAGACGTTCTTTGCCGCGGCGAGATCGACATACACGTTGTATTCCTTTTCGCGGCCCCGCTCGGCGAAGTTGCCCGCCATCATCGATAGCAATTTACACTTTTGAGCCACCAGTGCCCGGCCCGTCAGCGGAGAATGCGAATCGGCTGGCGACTCCAGCAGCCGCGAGATATTTGTCGAGAACCCCACAACAACCATGACCACCGACGCATCGGGTTGACGGCTCAAGACCTGCCGCAGCAAACCCGTGGCCTCGGGCGCATCTTTGCCGCTCAACAAGGTCCGCGGATAGCGTAACTGGCCGTCGTCTTTCGCCAGGCAGGGTTCCTGGATATAGCGGCTGTTTTCCGGGGTCTGACCTTGACGCACGACGCCGACCGGAATCTTGCCGCGTCGATAAAAGGTATTCACCAGATCGCAAAACGGCGCGGCGAATTCGTTGTCCTTGCTGACCGTCACCGCCAGCAGCTGGCACTCACCACGGCTCTGCAGCGCATGGATCACGCCGAGTGCCAGGGCATCGTCAATGTCGTTCCCCATGTCGGTGTCGAAAATCAGCCGGACGGGTTCGGCGGGAGGCGGTTCCGCACCGACCAGTCCGGTTTGAAGATTAGCAGCCAAAAGCAAACCCATGGCTGCGATCCACCACACACCGTAACGATATCGTTCACGTTCCATCATCAACCTTTAGCAGGATTCACGGGGGGTGGAACTGCGGCTCCAGTGCTGCGGATTGCCGACCGCATGACAATTAGCTCGCGATTGTAGTCCTGATGCCCCGCCCCGGGCAGTGTGTCGCGGATTTCATAGCGACTTCGAAAACGCGCGCCTCGACCGCCGCCGCCTTACCGTGTAACATCGGAGGATATCTTCTTACAGGTATCTCCTTATGTCGGATGTTCCTCGCCCTGATCGTCGCGGCCGGCATTTGCGTCGTTGGCTCTGGGGGGTGATTTGCCTGTTGCTGGTCCTGGGTTCGCTGTTGATTGCGTATTCCGCAGCGCGGCAACGGCACCTGATTGCCAGCCTGCGCAACAAGGGGTTCTCCATTGAGACTCGCCCACTCTTCGATTCCAGTTGGCCCTATTGGATCAGAACGAGACTCGACGATTCTGTCATCCGCTCCGCTCGTATTAGCATCAACTCACAGTCCTGCAGTGAGGGCGATCTGAAGTCGATTGTGGAGCTGTTCTCGCGGACCTACAGCGACTTTTCCTTCAATCGTGCTTCGAGCCTGACACTTTCCGACTGCGGTCTTACGGATCAAGGTCTGACCCATTTGAATGGCGTCAGTCAACTTTGGAATCTGGAGATTAAGTCGTCCAAAGTCACAGATCACGGACTGGCCAGCCTGTCGAGTTTTACCGGTTTATACAGACTGCACTTGGATTGTCCGCAGATCACCGACAATGGGTTAAAGCACCTTCAGGGACTCCAGTTAGGTGACCTGATTTTGATGTGTCCCCGAGTCACCGATGACGGTCTAAAGCGTCTGTCAGAGGTCAAGCGACTCAGTTTTTTGGCGCTGACTTCGCCACACATTACGGACGCCGGGTTGGCCCATCTGGCAAATTGTCCCAGCTTTACGGGGTGCCATCTCGATAGTCCGCAGATTACTGACGAAGGTTTGAAAAATCTCTCCAAGCTGACAAATCTGAAAGACTTTTGGCTCTCTCACGCGGTCCGCATTACTGACGCTGGGGTCGCACACCTCACTAAACATCCCAAACTGCGGGGTCTCGGCCTGGAAGAATCACAAATCACCGATGTGGGTTGCTCTTCTCTGAAAGTGCTGAAAGATATGGTGCAACTTTCCGTTGCCAAGACCCAGATCACAGATGCCGGCTTGAAGCACGTGTCGGCGCTGCCTCAAATCTACCGATTGGATTTGTCGCAGACTCATGTCACAGACTCTGGACTAGCTGACCTCACGAAGTTGCCCAAACTTTGTCATCTGGATCTTCATGGCACGTCGGTGACTGATGCCGGAATATTCCAACTGGAGCGGATCCCCAATCTCAGAAGGATTGATCTCACCGGCACTGCAGTCACGGCTGCAGGGGTGGCCCGATTAAAGACCACATTACTCAATCTTGAGGTCAAGGGACCTTAGCTGTAAGTCCTATCAAACGGACCTTCCAACCGACTCCTTCATTCTGGAGAAGTTGGCCGCATGAAGTGCAGTGGAGCAGTGCGAGATCTCATGTCACCGAGTCAGACTTGCCCCCCTCGTCAACCACCCCTGCCGAATCCTGCATATACGTCCGGCCCTTGTAGTACCACGCGACCGGAATGAACAGCACGGCGGTCAGCAGCATCAGGCTTGTGAAGAACCAATAATAGTTCGCTCCCCGAAGTGCATCCTTGACGCTTTGGTTTTGGTCAATCAACAAGTTGGTCAGCGAGGTGAAGGCATTCCCGACCGTCACGGACAGCAGGTTGAGCGCCATGATCAGGGACTTCATGGTCGGTGGAGCCTGCGAGTACGAAAACTCCAGGCTGCTAAAGTAGGCCAGGATTTCTCCAGTCGTCATCAGGACGTAGGCCCACAGTTGCCAGGAAACGGCCACCTTCTCGCCGGCGTCGATGCGGACTTGAATCCAGCCCGACAAGGCAAACGCAGCGGCGGCAAAAAACAGCCCGACGCTCATTTTGCCCAAGGCCGTGACTTTGATGTAGCGCTCGCAAAACGGATAGATCACATACGTAAACAAGGGGATAAAAATCATGACCAGGATCGGATTGATCGCCTGAATCTGCGCGGGACTGACCTCCCATCCCAGCATGTT
>CAMAVF010000104.1 GCA_945861445.1 Planctomicrobium piriforme
TCTCGCTCTCCTTTAATGAGGCTAATGCAATCTTCGCCTTGAACGCTGAACTGTGATACTTTCTCGCCTTTCCCATCCACGTCCTTCCAGAAGCTCGGTGCCCAAAACAGAGCATATTTCACTGTCCAGCTTTCTGGGACCATCATAGAAGTTACGGAAGATCCGCAGCCGCTCCAACTGGCCCCTCCAGACCATCGGCCGATCAAGGCCCACCCGTGTCAGCAGGCCACACACTGGACGCGTCGACTGCCAGACCCACTCGGCGCCGCGCTGTTGAGCTTGAAAAAAACACGCGCGACCTTGGAAGATGTGGACGCGGCTTCGTCATCGTGGCAGAGCGCTGCGCTCGCCAAGCCACAACGATTCGCAGGTTCCCAGCAGCAAGTGGTCTGGGTCGAGCCCCAATCTACAGAGTCAGCTCCCGAAACGCTGGAATCAGCCCCCGCACTCGAGCACGGAAATTCGGCGGAAACTGAGCAGCCGGTATCGGGACGAGATCGACGTTGCTTTCCCCGGCGACAGAGCGAATGTTCGGTGACCTTGCTGGAGCGTCACGAAACGAACCGGTTGACTCCGCAGGAAATCGACTGGTGGTTGCAATCGAGCCGGACCGTGGGGCGATTGATCGATATCAGTCAAACGGGACTCTGTATGCAGTTTGATCGGGAGATTACCAAAGACACCGAAGTCCTGTTGAGAATCTCGAATCAGCAACTGAACCGGCAGCTGGATTCTGTGGCGAAGGTGATCAGCTCATCCCCCATCGCACCCGGGAAGTTCAGCGTGCATTGCCGCACACTGCACGATTTTACGCTGGCGGAGCTGCAAGATCTGGGCCGTCCAGTGATCGAGGGTCACGTTCTGGCGTGACCAAGCTCGTCACGTAAACCGGCTCTTGCGAGCCCTTCAATCGGGCACATCCACCAGATAAAGATCTGTCTTTCCCAATCTCTCGGAGGTCAACACCAGTTGGCGCCCGTCGGGATGCCAACTGGGGTAGTCGTCGCGTTCGGGATGATTGGTCACTCGACGCACATTAGTGCCATAGCGATCCATCACGTAGACTTCGGCATTACCGTCGCGCACGCTGACGAAAGAAATCTGGCTGCCGTCTGGCGAAAACTGGGGACGCGTGTCGCGGCCCGGTGATTCCGTGAGCCGCCGCAAATTAGTACCATCAGGGTGCATTACGTAGATCTCAAAGTCGCCATCTTTGCTGGACGAAAACAAGACTTCGCGACCATCGGGCGAAAACGTCGCCCAATTGGTATGCCCGGCCCAGGTAGTGACTTCGCGGCGGTCCTCGCCCTGCAGGTTGACCGACACCAACTGTTGGCCTCCCTTGCTGGGGATGCTGAAAAAGACCCGGTCGGTCCCTGGCTGAAATGCCGGCGAGTGCATGCCGCTGAAGCCTCCGCCCGTTTCATAGGCGGCATCCTGGCCCGTTTTCAGGTCGCGGATCACGAGTCTTAATTTGAGGTTGCCGCGGCTCTGAATGAATGACAAATGGCTGCCAGTGCGAGAGTACGCCGGCTCAAATTCGCTGGTGTTGGCCTTGGGATGCAGACGTGTCTGCTGACGATCTTCCAATCGCAGGCGCATCAGGGAAATCTGGACTTGCGATTCATAAACCGCGAAGTCGATGGAGTCTCCCTGCGGAGCAAACACCGGATCCTGCTTGGCGCGACCGTCGCGCGTGAGCTGCCTCGGTTCACCGGCCGGAAGCAATTCTGAGTCGCTGACGAACAACAAGGCAACGACGACTGCGAGGCAGTGCGTGATTTGCAGCCATCTACAGCAGTTCATGAATGACCCGCCCGCCGTCGAGGACTCGCAATTCCGCTCGCGCTTCAGTGTTGATACCGCAAAGTTCCAGCATCGTGGTGCCGACTGAGACCGGCGTAATCGGTTCGGTAATGGGTTCGCGTCCCAGGGGATCGCTTTCGCCGATGACGCGTCCGGGTTGGACCCCACCGCCGGCCCACATCGAGAAATACACGTTGGGCCAATGGTCGCGGGCCGCCTGGCTATTGATCTGCGGGGTCCGGCCAAATTCACCCATGCAGACCACCAGGGTCGATTCGAGCAGGCCCCGTTCGCGAAGATCGTCAAGCAACGCACAAAAAGCCCGATCGAAAATCGGACAATGTCGGTCGGCCAGCGATTCGAAGTTGTAAATGTGCGTGTCCCAGCCAAAATCGGTGCTGGGGGTAATGGCTTCGACGTACTGGCTCCAATTGACCTGCACGTACGGGACTCCGGCCTCCACCAGCCGCCGGCCCAGCAACAGGCTTTGACCGAACGCCGTCTGGCCGTAGCTGTCGCGTGTGGCAGGGGACTCCGCGTCCAGATCCAAGGCTCGCCGTGCCTCCGTTGTGGTCAGCATCTGATAGGCACGCTCGAACGAATGATTCCACTGTTTGGCCGCTCCGGAGCTCACTTGCCCATCCAGCCGGCGCCGCGTCGTATCCAGTTCCGTCAGCAACGTCCGTCGATCCGAAAGACGCTGTGGCAGCAGTCCTTCCAGCAGATTCAAACTCGGAACATTCACTTCGCCCAGCTCAGAGCACTCAATTTGAAAGGGATCGTAAGACTGCCCCCATGTCCCGCCGCCATAGCCTTTCACAATGCCGACGACATCGCGCGGAGTCCCGCGCCCGATCGAAACGAACGGCGGAAATTGTCCATAGCCTTTTCGCCGCGCGGCGATCGAACCGAAGTTCGGCTCCCAATTCGGCGAAGTTGTCGGTGTTCCCGTCAGGGCACAGGACCCGGCTTCGAGGTGACCGGGATGGAAATTGCGGTTGGAACGAATCAGCGAGAACTGATCGCTGTGTTGAGCCAGCCTGGGCAGGAGCTCGGTAAATCGCAGCGACGGCGTGCGTGTGGCGATCGTCGAAAACGGGCCGCGGTATTCGGCAGGAGCATGCGGTTTGGGATCGACAGTATCAAGGTGACTGGGGGCACCCCACAGCCAGACGAGCATCACGGACTTGGCCGGTGCAGCCTCGGTTGCTCGGACGACTTGCGGCAGGCCCCACAAGAAAGGAGAAACGGCCCCCGCCTGCAGAAACGCACGCCGCGTCGTACCGCTACAGGTGCGAGCTCGAAAGCTACCGATATTGAGCATGCCCAGAATTCTCCCCAGAGTGTGAATTCTCACACAGTCTACCTCACTGAGGACTTCATCTTATCCTCAGAACCAACTTACACGTAGCAAATTTCAGCACGTTCATGAGGTTTCAGGTGATCAGCGTCTTCATCTCGCGGACGGCTTGTTGAAAGCCGACCATGATGGCTCGGGCTACGATGCTGTGGCCGATATTTAATTCGCACACTCCAGGGATCCGTGCCATGCGCTGCACATTGCGGTAGGTCAGTCCGTGCCCCAAATGCAGGACCAGACCGCGTTCGATCGCATCGTGGCTGGCCGCGAGCAATGCTTCGAACTCCAGGTCTTGCTCATGCTGGTTCATTGCATCGGCATAGCGTCCCGTATGCAGCTCAACCGCCGTGGCACCCATCTTCTGTGAGGCTTCAATTTGCCGCGGGTCGGGGTCCACGAACATGCTGACTTCGATCCCGACGTCGTGGAGCTTCTCGACGCAGGTCTTGATGCGAGCCCAATGGGTAATGACATCCAGGCCCCCTTCGGTCGTCACTTCTTCCCGCTTTTCGGGTACTAGAGTCACTTGCGGCGGCAGCAGATCCAGGGCAATTTCCGTGACCTGCGGATCAGCGGCCATTTCCAGATTCACCTTGACCTGGGCCGTTTGTCGGATGATGCGCAGATCGCGTTCCTGGATGTGCCGCCGGTCTTCCCGCAAATGCAGTGTGATGCCATCGGCCCCCCCCAGTTCGGCCAGTGCAGCGGCCCAGACCGGATCGGGTTCAATCGTGCGACGCGCTTGCCGAACCGTCGCGACGTGGTCGATGTTGACGCCGAGTTTCGCCATGATGGGAGCCCTTCCTACCTAAAACTACAGCTACTTCTTCTTCGGAAAATGGACCTGGACCTTGTCATGCAACGTGTAGAGTCGAAATTGCTCGCCGTCGTACACCAGCTCGCCACTCGACTTGTTTTCGGATTCGGGTCGCAAGGGATTTCCGGAATACTTCTTCCAGTGAATCAAATCGCTGGAGACTGCCAGATTCGTCGTCCAGAGGCTGGGTTTTTCGGTTGAGCCGCTGCCGTGATAAACCGCGTAGTATTTCCCCTTGTGCTTCACGATCTGATTGACGGCAATCATTTTCGAATCATAGCGTTCTGGCCCCAACGCAATAACAGGTTCATCCTGGACATGATTCCAAACCTTGAGATCCTTCGACTTCGCCAGCCAGACGCCTTGATCGCTCCGTTCGTAAAACAGATACCAGGTGCCGTCTTCATAATAAGTGGTCGGAGTGCCGAAAGGGCCGGGGGTCAGCGGTTTGCCATCGGTATAGCGAATATCGAGCGTACCGAGACCTTTCCAGTGAACCTTGTCTTTGGAAGTCAGCAACTGAGCCTGATCGTTGAGTCCCTCGGCGACCATGTAGTACATGTCGCCCACTTTCTGAACATGTACGTCCTCCACCCAGAATTCATCAATCAGCGGGTGTTGAGCAAGACGGGTCCAGATCAGCCCATCGTCGGATGTGGCATAGCCCAGCATCCGCCGGCCAGCCTTCGTACCATCGTAACCTGTGTACCACAAACTCCACTGATCTCCCTCTTTCAAGATCCAACCACGTTCGCGGATCTTTTCATCCCAGTGTCCGGGACCTGCGGCAGTGAAGATGGGATTCTTCGCGTACGGCTCCCAATGCACGAGTTCCGCAGGGAATTCGGCGGCCGGCTGTTCGGCGACCAGCGCTGGGGCGAAAATTGACGGACCGGCGAGGCAGGCGAGCCCGCCGCAGCAGACGGTCGCCAGGAGCCAACTGGTGCGTCGCGCATTGAAAATCATCGGCATTTCCCCCGTGGCCTGACTGTGTAAGCCGGCTGATCATCGAACAACAGGGCAGTATAGCCAATATCAGAGATCAGCCGATAGAATTCGCCTCCTTGGAATATACCGATTTCCAGGATCTCACCCAAGGTCGTAACAAAGACCCGTCCGTTCTTGGCATAGCCTGCGAAAACTCGAATTGACGGTATTGAAATGAGCGAAGTAGACTCAATTGAGAATCGTTCCGACCTATAATGTCACAAGCGAGGCGAAATTCACCCGATAAAGTGACTATGAAACCTGCCGTGCCACCGTTGCCTTCGATCGACACCTTCGAAAGTGAGCCCAATCGCCTGATTCCGAGCTGGGTGATGTCGTTGGTGTTGCATGGTGTGTTTTTTCTGTGCCTGATTTTCGGTTTCAATCGCCAGGGCGTTCCCGAAGGTTCGGGCGAATCATTTCGCGATGTGGGCCTGTTTACCAAAGGGGATGTTCCGAGTCCCAACTCCGATGCGGTGGCCTCCCAGGAGGCGGCGGATGCGGCCCCCGCGGATTCCAATGCCAGCGATCCACTACTTTCCGAGCCCGTCGCCGACACCGGACCGGCCGTGCCTCTCCAATTGCCAGAAACGACAACCATCGGGGCCGGTGTTCCGCTGCCCACAGGCATGCCTTCGGCAGCCGCATCACGACCCCAGAAATCAGCAGGGAAGGGGTTGGTCAGAGGAGCGGCAGGCGGAAGGGCCGGTCCTCGATTCGGCAGATCAGATGGAACCAGCTTCTTTCAAATCGCCGCCCAGGGAGACCACTTCTACTATGTCGTGGACTGCTCGGGCAGCATGGATGAGGAAAATGCGATTGGCGTCGCACGCGCCGAACTGATGGCAAGTATCGAGCGTCTCGATTCCACGAAACGCTTTCAGATCGTGTTCTACAATTCCGACCTGATGCCCCTCTTGAATGGGAAGCAGGAAATCTTCTTCGCCACCGACGTTAACCGGACACTCGCTCGCCAATTCATCAATGCACAGCAACCCAGCAGCGGCACCATGCACAGGCCGGCCCTGGTGATGGCGCTGCGGTCAGCTCCGAACGTCATCTTTTTCTTAACCGACGGAGATACTCCCGAACTTTCACCGCGCGATCTGAAGGATCTCCGCGACCTGAATCGCAACAACACCCAGATTCACGTCATCGAGTTCGGCAAGGGGGCCAAGCTCGGTTCAATGAACTGGCTGGAGCAACTGGCGAAAGATCAGAACGGAACGTATCGCTATCGGGATGTCACCGCATTCCGCGATCGATGAAATCCCGTGGCCGACGCTGCCAGCGTCGGTAGCAGCTTGTTTTAGTTCGTGCGGCAATCACAGGTAAGACGCCGACGCTAGCAGCATTGGCCACGTGGCCCCCAGGAAATCGATTGCATGCGTATTACACTTTGCGGCATGATCTTGCTGGTCGTCACAACCGTGGCTCACGCCCAGGATGACTCCGACACCCCCGACAAGGTCATCGTCAGCCCGGGCGGGCGATCGTCCACACGGGTGACACTTAAGGGTGAGATCCTCGAATACACGGGCGAGACGTTAAGAATCCGCCTCAAGGTGGGCGAGGCCGCGAAAGAGTTCTCTGCGTCCGATGTGATTGAAATCCTGACGCCTCAAGTTTCCGGACATCAGAAGGGACTTGAGCTATTTGGCAAAAAGGATTACGACGGCGCCACGAAGGCGTTTCTGGCGGCCTTCGACGATGAGCAGCGAGCCTGGGTGAAGCGTGAGATCCTGACCTATCTGGTGCGTTGCGCACTGATGAAGGGGGATTACGTCAATGCCACCTCCAAGTTCGCGATTCTGGTCCGCAGCGATCCCCGGACACACTCGTTTTCGTTGATTCCCTTGATCTGGACCCGCCAATCCGCGAACCCCGCGTTGAAGTCGCAGGCAGAAAGCTGGCTGCTCGATGAAAAACAGCCCGCGGCCGTCCGCCTGATGGGCGCCAGTATTCTGTTGGATGACCCCCAGTTTGGAACAACAGCCAGCGTCGCGCTCCGTGACCTGGCAGCCCAAAGCGATCGGCGGGTCGGCGTGCTGGCCTCAAGTCAGCAATGGCGAACACGGCTGGCCACGCGCAAGGAAATCAACCCGACGGAACTCAAAGTGTGGGAGCAGAAGCTCGAGTCACTGCCCGAGGAACTGCGCGGCGGCCCCCACTTCCTGATGGGTCGGGCCTACGCCTCCCGCCGCGAGTTCGAACTGGCGGCTGTCCATCTGCTGTGGACGCCGTTGGTGCAGCCAGACGATCACTTCCTCGCCGCACGGGCGACTCTCGAAGCCGCCGACGCCCTGGCGACCATCGGCCAACTGGAAGAGGCCGCCAAACTCTATGAGGAAACGTCTGACCGCTATGCCAGCACACCGGCCGCTCAAGAGGCCGATTCGCAATTGAAAGAATTGCTCAAACAGGCGAACGGGGCGACTGCGAAGTAACCGACCAAGACTCCGCGATCTCTCGCCGGAGGTCACGGTTTCGGAGTCGTTTTCGCTGGGCTTTCGCGTTCTGGAGTAATGATAAAGCCGGGGGCAAAGATCATCTCATTGTCATCTACCAAGGTTAATTCCCCATAGACCTTGAGCGGCTTTCCGACCTCGAGTTTCTCGGTCACATAATTGGGGGTGTCGGGAGCACTGCAACTGACCTGCAGCTTACCGGTCGTTTCGAAAATCACGCTTCCCAGATGCTGGCCCTGTTTTCTGATTTGCTTCAGCTTGCCAGTAATCACGAACCCCTTACCGAAGTATTTTTCGCGTGCTTTGCTGCGATCGGCCGTGAATTCGGCAACCACCTCATCCGCAGTCAGGTTGACGGCAGTCGATTCTCCCTTTTCGACAATCTCGAAAATCCAACCAGGATGATCGAGATACCACGCACGGAGTTTCACCTTTTGCCCCGCAGCCAGCCTGCCCCACGGTTCGCGATCGAAAGTGAAGTAGGGCACCATGTCATAATCAAACGGTTTGTCTTCAGGGGCCAGATACAGGAATCGCTGATTGACACCATTGAGCCAAAAGCTTCTCACGATCCCACTGACTTCGATGAATTGATCTTTGAATTTCTCGTGCAGCTTGAGGTCATTTTTGAACTGCGCCTCATATTCATCCACTGTGAGGACGTTGACTTTCGCAGCATCGGCCGGGCGTCGTTTCCGAGCGTGATCCTCAAATGATTTGATGAATTTCTCTTGTTCCGGCCCCGCCTCATCGGTAATGGACACATTGCCCAATCGCGTTGCGGGCCGAATCGTTTCTTCCGGCTCAGAGGTCTTGGCCGATGCTGGCTGTTCGGGAACCTTCTGGGTGACTGGCGGTGCAGACGGCTGCTCTTCCGGCATGTCTGTAGACGATTTGGACGACTTGGACGACTTGCCAGCCAGATTCGGGAACGAGATCGTACCGCTTTCCGGCTCGTCGGTGCCGGGATCGGAACTCGCCGGCTTCGCCTTCTTGGAGACCTTCTTCTGCGTGGCTTTGGGCTTGGCATCTTCCTGCTTGGCACAGCCTGCCGCCATGCTCAAAGACGTCGCCAAAATGAACACAGTCACAATTCGTAACAGGCTGGCCATGAACATCAATTCCTTATTTTTTCATTCTTTTTTGGGCTCGGCAAGTTTGACGGGCTTCGCTTCTTCCGCCGTTAGCTTCCGGAGTTCAATTTTTCGCACAGCGGCGGTCGTCGACCACGTACAGATTCCAAACGGTCGCGACTTTTCGACTTCAGGGCGGATGGAGATCTTGTGGCCGGTTGTTTCCTGATAGATCACCTGCTTTTCATCGATCCAGACCGTGATTCGTGTTTTTGTCACTCGCACCCGAATGTTGTACCACTGTCCCTTCTTGAACGACATGAACTGAGTGGTCTCGTTCTGAGACGCATCATCTCCATCGATCGACGACAGTCCAACAATCGTGCCACCCCAGCCGCCGACGATCAACGAACAAGGTGACTCCTGCACGGGAAACGTCATGCCACAGAAGAAGTCAGTCCCTTCGACCCGTTGAGCTTCCACGCGAACTTCATAATCAACCTTTGGAAAATCCTTCTGCCAGGTGACACCGGTGCAGCCATCACCAAACGAAATGACCATCTGACCCTTTTCGACCAGGATCTCGCCGCCTGTTCCGAATTCGGTGGGTTTCCAGCCAGCCATGGTCTTCCCATCAAACAGCGATTGCCATTTGACGTCGGGCTTGTCTGCCGCTTTGGGTGCATCCGGCTTCTTGTCGGCGGGTTCTTCGGCACGGGTGAGAGTCGAACCGACTAGTATTCCAGAAAGTAATATGAGACCGAGTGCGCGCGACCAAAACCGACTGGCGAGAGAGATTTGCATGAGCGTCACCTTGCCGAACTGGGATGAACTGTGGCGGATCCTGACAGTGAATTTCGGAACCGATAGTCAGTGTCCATCCTGACCAGCAAACCCGCAAGTGCGACGGTGGATTTCGTCGCTTTCAGCACGGACGCCAATGGCGAAGAACGACGCGAACAAATACAAGCTCGAAGTGCGAGCGAGCGCATTTTATGGCTGATAAAGACGGGATGCACTCGCTTGCGCTTCGAGCTTGTATGAAGAGCGCGCAGGCTCGCACGTTTTGTTTGAAAAAGTTTGTGCTAGCGATCTTCCGACCGGGGCTGATAATTCGGCTGGCCGCCCCAGCCGAGCTTCCGGTGCAGGGTGCTGTAAAAACTCATCCCAGGAAATTTGACGAGCTGGAAACTGACCGGTGCACGTTTGACTTCAATCTCGTCGCCCGATTCCAGCGGCACGTGCAGTTGGCCGTCAATAATCAGCGTGACACCGGCGGGGATCTCATTGAGCTGCAAGGTGTAGACACAGTCGGCGCTGTCGACAATCGGTCGGACGGAAATCGTGTGCGGGCAGATCGGGGTGACCACGAACGATTGCAGATTCTGACTGAGAATCGGTCCGCCGGCCGAAAGATTGTGAGCCGTCGAACCGACCGGCGTGCTGATGATCAACCCGTCGCCGCTGTAAGTAGTCACCGTCTGATGATCAATCAGCAGATGGACATCAAACATGTGATATGACGAGCCGGACGAAATCGCAACTTCATTCAACCCGAGAAACGTGGGTTGCTCGCTGCCGGTCCGCTTGACCTGGCACGAGTACATCAAATGCGGGACGCACTTGAAATCGCGGGCCACCAGACGCGGGCACGTGGCTGCAAATTCGGCAGGGGAAATGTCTGCCAGGAAACCCAACCGGCCCAGATTGACCCCCAGAATCGGCAACTGGTGATAACCCATCTGTCGGCAAGCCCGCAGGATGGCTCCGTCGCCGCCCAGCACAACAGCCAGTTCCGCGCCGGTACGCGTGAAATCCAGTCCGCCCCCCAAGTCAACCGCTTCCAGCTCCAAGCCGGACTGCAGCTCAATCGAGGGACGCAACGCTTCCCAGGCATTCCGCACATGTGCCACATCGCTGCGTGCCAGGACGACGATTTTCAACGGTACACCGGACATACGCCCCTGCGTCATCTGGAAAGGGAATCAATCTCGGAGAATTGACGAACTGCACTCATTAAGAAACTCTAACAAAACCTCTGCGTCAGTACAGAACCGCGTGAAATATCGCGGTTCTGTACTTCCCACAACCGGTTTTGTTAGGGCTCTAAGTCTGATTATAACAACTCAAACTCGGCATCGCTGGCGGGCGTGAAAGGTTTCCGCAAGAATGATGCCACGTAATGGGAACTGGCCAATGACGAATGTCTAATGTCCAGAGACCACTGACAAAGGACAAATGACCAAGGACAAATCCGTGAGCACCGCAACTTCACCGGCTCTGTCGGTTAACGGCGTCGAGATCATCGATACGTTTGCCGAAGCGTTTCCGATCATGGCAACGCGTGTCGTGATCACTGCCGAGACTGCCGAATGGGCCCAGGTCGCTGCAGTGGCCATGACCGGCTATGCGACCAGCGTGATTGCCTGCGACGCGGAAGCCTCGATTTCGGCCACACTCAGCCCGGACGAAACTCCCGACGGCCGGCCGGGGGTCACTGTCCTGGTCTTCGCCTTCAACCGCGATGGTTTGGGTAAGGCCGTAACGGGCCGGGTCGGTCAATGTGTGCTGACTTGCCCGACGACGGCCTGCTACAACGGCTTATTGGATTGCCCCAAGGACAAGCAAATCGTCGTGGGTGGTCAGTTGCGGTTTTTCGGCGATACCCATCAGCAATCGAAAAAACTCGGCAACCGCCGCTTCTGGCGGATCCCCGTAATGGACGGCGAATTCCTCTGCGAAGACCGGTTTGGCACGATCAAGGGGGTGGCCGGTGGAAATTTACTGATCTGCGGCCGTGACCAGTCGAGTGCCCTGGCGGCGGCGACTGCAGCCGTGGCCGCCATGCGGCAGTTGCCCGACGTGGCGCTCCCTTTCCCCGGCGGAATTGTCCGCAGCGGCAGTAAGGTTGGGTCCCGCTACAAAAAATTGAAGGCCAGCACGAACGACGCGTACTGTCCGACATTACGGGCCGTTGTCAGCTCTGAACTGTCGGCTGACACCGGAGCCGTTTACGAAATCGTGATCGACGGATTGACGTTCGATGCGGTCCAGCGCGCGATGCGTCTCGGTTTGCACGCCGCGTGTCAGACTCCGGGGGTGCTCCGGATCACGGCCGGAAATTATGGGGGGAAACTCGGGCCTCACCATTATCATTTGCGGGACTTGGTGTGACGTAACTGCTTTCCCTGATTCGTCTCTTGGCTGAAGCCATTCCTGTCCGCTACAATACGGCGTTAAGATTTCTGCAGGAAAATGGGAACAGGTCCGGCAGAACTCTTCGCGAATTCGGTCCATCTTAACAGTGGCCAGAATTGCGGCGTACACGACATGTGGAATTAGTGGGTCTTCCGCAGCAGGAGCGACACAATGGCTGGGTTCTGGAGCGTGTGGCGAATGTCAGCAGGCATGCTGGCCTGTATTTGTTGTGTCGGATTGCCCGCCGCTGTCGCGGAAATGACTCGCCGACCATTGGAAGTCGCGCAACAGGCCGCCCCTGAAAAATCGGTCGAAAAGCCGAAGTGGGAAGGCTATCAGCTTCAGGAATTGGATGAGCCTTTAACGCCGCTCGTCCCGAAGACGCCACGGACTCAGGCCCAGACCGATGCGGTCGATGCGGCCGCCTGGCTGGCGACCGGCCAATTGCTGGAAAGTCGATCCGAGCTGGAAAAAGCTCATGAAGCCTACAAAAAGGGGCTCGCCAAGAACCCCACTTCATTGCACCTGGTCCGCAAGCTGATGACCCTGTCGTTGGCGCTCAACAAGCAGGATGAAGGCATTGAGTACGCCCAGAAGGCGGTCGAACTGAATCCGACGGACGTGCGGGCGTTGCGACTGATTGGTCGCGTGCTGGCTCCGGAAGATCCCGCGGGCGCAATCAAGCTGTTCGAACGCGCCCTGAAGGTCCCCACCCTCAATCACGAATCGCCGATGTACGTGACCCTGATACTGGACCTGGGGTTACTGTATCGCGAAACCAACCGCAAGAACGAAGCTGCCGAGTGTCTGGCGGTCGTGTTCGATGCGATGCAAAATCACGAGAAATATAAGCTCGATGCCGACGTCCGCAAGGAGCTGAAGTCGAATCCGCAGATCGGCTACGAGAAGCTTGGTCAAGTCTTTCTCGACGGTGGCAAGTCAGACCTCGCCCTGGCCGCGTTCCAACTGGCCTCGACGCGTGGCAATATTGGCAGCCACAGCTATAACCTTGCTCAAGTCTACTTGCAGACGAAGCAGCCTGATAAGGCTTTGGAAGAACTCACCAAGTATTTCGACGCACAGCGTCAAAGCAAGGGCAAGGCCGCTTACGAACTCCTGGCGGCCATTCTCAATCAAAAAGGAAAATCAGAGACGCTGATCCCGCAGTTGGAAGAATTGTCCGCGAAGGATCCCGCCAACACCGACTTGCAATTCTATCTGGCTGGACGGTACGTCACCGCCAAACGATTTGAGGATGCTGAGCAACTCTTCAAGAAGGGTTTGAAGGACAATTCCGATCCAGATGCGTTCCGCGGTTTGATTCAGATCTATCGTCAGCAGAACAAACCTCAAGAATTGATCGGGATCCTGACCAAGCTCTACGCGAAACAAAAGTCGTTTGATGGCTTCGATCCCGAGTTTCGGGCGATTGCGGAGAATTCAGCACTGCTGAATGGCATGCTGGAAGTCGGTCTGAAAGGGATCAAAGTAGAAAAGCCGGATGTCGAGCTGAACACTGTCTATGTGCTGGCGAAACTGGCGGGGAAAGCTCAGAAAGTCGACGAAGCGAGTGAACTCTACCGGTATGTGATTTCGCAACGACGTTCCACAGAATTGAAATCCCGTCTGTACGACGAACTGGGAGACTTATTGGTCGATGCAAAGCGATTCGGCGCCGCCGCCAAAATGTATGAAGACGCCTCGAAAGACCCCGATCTCGATGAGGAAAAACCGAATCTGCTCTACCAGTTGTCGCGTTGCCTGGAGTTTGATGGACAGACTCAAAATGCCTTGACCGTGGCCACTGACGCGCAAAAGAACTATCCGAATCATCAACCGCATTTCCGCGTTCAAGAGGCGTGGATTCACTATCATGCCGCGCAATATGAAAAGGCCATCGAACTCTACGAAAAGCTGATTTCCGATTTCAAGCCCGTGAAGCCCCTCAACCTGCTCGTCAAACAATCCCGGTTCAGCCTGTCGAACATTCACGTTCTGATGGGCAACATTCGGAAGGGCGAGTTGATCCTCGAAGAAATGTACGCGGTCGATCCGAATGACCCCGGAATCAACAACGACTTGGGCTATTTGTATGCCGATCAGGGCAAGGAACTCGAAAAGGCCGAGTCGATGATTCAGAAGGCCGTGAAGGCCGATCCCGACAATTCCGCCTACCTCGACAGTCTGGCATGGGTGCTGTATAAGCGAGGCAAATATCCGGAAGCCCTGACCAATATGGAAAAGGCCCTGGAGAAGTCGCAGGCAAAACAGACAGCTTCAGACGCCACCCTCTGGGACCATCTGGGAGACATTCAAGAACGTCTCAAGAACATCGAAAAAGCAGTCGAAGCGTGGAAAAAGGCCCTGGCCTCGGCCAAGCTGGATGCCAAGCCCGACACGAAGCTGATTGGAAAACTTGAGGACAAATTGAAGAATCATTCAGGCACGGCCGGGACGATCAAATCAGAACGATCCGGGACACCGTGAACACGCACCGTCGCAGTTGACAGACTGCGGCGCGACGTCCAACGACCAACTGAATTGTGGTCGACGTTGACAACATCAATCTGAATACATCTTGGTGGCAGTTGCCGCCGTCAACTATAGCGACTAGCGACAGAGCACGAGACGAGATCCGATGGCTGGACATTCCCACTGGGCAAACATCTCCATTAAGAAGGGCATTGCCGACAAGAAAAAAGGCAAGGTGTTTGGCAAGCTGAGCAAGGCGATCATCATCGCCTGCCAACTGGGTGGGGGAGACCCCAACATCAATTTGCGATTGCGGTATGCGATCGATAAGGCACGTGCCCAAAGCATGCCCCGGGACAACATTGACCGGGCCATCAAACGGGGCTGCGGCGAAATCGGTGGCGATCAATACTCGGAAGTCTTGTACGAAGGCTACGGACCACATGGCGTGGCCGTCCTCTGTGACATTCTGACCGACAACCGCAACCGGGTCGCTGGCGAAGTGCGCAAGATTTTCGAAGTCAACGGCGGCAATCTGGGCGCGACCAACTGCGTGGGCTGGATGTTCGACCGCAAAGGGCTGTTCCTCATTCCGGCTTCGAGTATCGAAGAATCGAAACTGTTTGACATTGCCCTCGAAGCGGGCGCTGACGATGTGCAGCAATTCGGCGAATCGTTCGAAGTCACCTGTGATCCGTCCAAATTCGACGAGGTGCGGACCGCCTTCATGAATCAGCATGTCGCCTGCGATTCCGCCGAAGTCACCCGCATCGCTCAGAACACCGTCGACTTGGATCTCGATCAGACGCGTCAAATCATGAAGCTGCTGGAAGCGCTCGAAGACAACGATGACGTGCAGTCCGTGACGTCGAACTTCAACTCTTCGGCCGAGGTCATGCAAGCGATTGCGGCCGAGTCGTAACGCGATTTCGTTGCCGTGCGCAATGCGATTGATCTTCCTCGCCCTGGTTTCAGCTGAATTATGGCACGCGAACCAATCATCAGCGGTGGAGGGGGCGAGAAACCGCCTCCCATCCCGCCCAGCATTCCAGGCGGCATGAGCGCGCCGGATCCCGGTGACGACCGGTTCAACGAAGAGCTGCGGCCCAAGAAGCTGGTCGACGTCATCGGCCAGAGGAAAGTCGTCGAGCGTCTGCAGATCATGCTCAACGCCTGCCGGAAGCGCAAAGAGCCACTGGGGCATTTGCTGTTCGACGGCCCCCCGGGGTTGGGTAAGACCACGTTTGCCACCGTCCTGCCTAGAGAGTTGGGGGTGGAATGCCACATCACCTCCGGGCCGGCACTGAGTGCCCCGAAGGACTTGTTGCCCTATCTGACCAACTTGACCTACGGGTCAGTCCTGTTTATCGACGAGATTCATCGCCTGCCCAAGACTGTCGAAGAATTCATCTATCCGGTGATGGAAGATTTTCGAGTCGACATCGCACTGGGAGAAGGGGTCAATGCGCGGACGGTGAACCTCAAATTGAAGCCCTTCACATTGATCGGTGCGACAACCCGCAGCGGAATGCTGTCGGCGCCGCTGCGAGACCGGTTCGTCAACCGCCAGCATTTGGAGTTCTACAGTACGGAAGAACTCACCGAAATCGTGACCCGCAACGCGGCCAAGCTGCGGACGCAGATTGTGTCCGCAGCGGCCCACGAAATTGCGATTCGCAGTCGTGGCACCCCGCGCAAGTCGAACAACCTGCTACGGTGGACCCGCGACTTCGTCGACAGCGAAGCCGATGGCCAAGTCACACTGACATTAGCTCAGGCGGCATTGGAAAAGCTGGAAATCGACAGCCTGGGCTTAGACCATCAGGATCGCCGCTATTTGAAGACGCTGTGGACGGTCTTCGCTGGCGGGCCCGCCGGATTGCAGGCGATTGGGCATAGCATGAATGTCCCGCCAGACACTCTGGAAGACGAAGTCGAGCCTTTTCTCTTGCGTTTGGGGTTTATCCAACGCACTCCGCGAGGCAGAACAATTTCCGCCGCCGCCCTCGAGCACCTGAAGCTGTCCGGCGATATCAACTTGCCACCCGGCCATCTGTTCTAAACCAAGGGTCGGGCCTGCGAGTTCGCAACAAGCCCTGAAGTCGGGAGACTACTGCGGAACTCTTACGAGATTCCGCTGCACCGATTTTGGATCGGCTCTGGAACATGACAGACTGGAAGCCTATCCCACGCGGTCGGCACATCCTTAATCTCTTCAGCAATCTGCCTGCCTTGAGGCCGAAGTCACCTCGTTAATCTGTACGAGGTTTACCGGACGTAATGGTTCTGCCGAATCGTCATCTGGCTCATCATCACGGCGCGCCAAATCGACTGACCCAAGCCGCAGCCAACTCACGATAGACATACAGAGACCGCGCGTCTGCAATGAGGTCGCGCGGCCTGGGCCGGTGACGGTTGGACGGCAATCGCTCACAACCGCGTTTTCCGGCATGGTTGACGCGACCTCTCCCGAGGCTCGGCGACCTGACGTAAATTTTATGGTCTGTGGGGGAGTCTGAATTCCGATAGTTAACGGCTGAAGGCACGTCTCCGGCGCGGCTGCGGCTGTTCGACCGGCTGGCGCTCCTGACGCGCTGCAGGAGTCGAGCGGTCCGGCCCGATCCCTGAACCGACGACGCATCTCGTCGGACCAAATTGAGAACGATTGAGCAATTCGCAGATGTATTGGATGCCGTGCACGACGCCGGCGTTACGGGCAGACCGATTATTTTGAAGGGTGGCAAGAGCGAATGCTGTCGAGCTTCTATCAGCGCTACAGCCTGCCCCTCCTGGTGGCCGTGTTGTTGTCGTTTCCGGTGCTGGTCTGGCAAGCCGAAACGATCACCACCAACAACGACATCGAGACCTGGCTTCCCAGAGAGACGCCGGTACGGACGACCTACGAGCAATTCAAACGGGACTTCGGACTGGAAGAAGTCATTGTCGTTGGTACGACCAGCGACCACCACGACGCCCGCCTGTTCGAAGCCCTCGCCAAGCGGATCGAAAGCATCCCGGGTATTCGTAACTGCTGGACGCCGGAACGCTTCCTGGCTGTGATGAAGGATTTCGGCGTCGAAGCAGCCGAAGCCACAGCGCGATTGGAAGGGCTGGTGTTGTCCGAATCGGGCAAGACGGTCGGCTTGTTTGCACTTCTCGAAGACAACAAGGTGCAGCAGCGCAGCACCATCGTGAAGGCGGTTCGCAAACAGCTCGAATACTGTCAGATGGACGGACCGGAGGTCTTCTTATCCGGGGCACCCGTCATTGTCGGCGAACTCGATCGGCTGGGAAGTAAAAAAGCCAATCGTCGCTTCTTTCTCGTGACTCTCGCCCTCAGCCTGGGACTGCTGTACTACTCGTCCCGGCACTGGGGGCTGTCGCTCTCGCTGTTGGGGCTGACGCTCTGGGGGATCAACCTGACCCTGACGCTGTTGAAGCTGTGTGGGGGCGAGATGAACTTCATCCTCGGCTCGCTCCCGATCATGGTGATGATCTTCACGCTCTCCATATCGATTCACCTCTTAAGCTATTACACGTCGGCGTTGGAGGAAGGGCATTCCAATCCTTTGGGCAGTGCGATGCTGCAATCATGGCGGCCCTGCATGCTGTCCACGTCAACCACGCTGATTGGCCTGATTTCGCTGAATGTCAGCAGTATTGTTCCCGTACAGCAGTTCGGCATGGCCGCGGCCTGCGGATCGGTTGTGGCCCTGATTGCGGGGTTGGGGCTGACTCCCGCCATTCTCGTCATCTGGCCGAATTGTCTCGTGCAAGTCAAACAACATGGTAACGCCTTTCACCGTTGGGGCGAGATTGTCTTGCAACATCATCGCAAGATTCTGGCGGGTGCCGTCGTCTGCATGCTGGTGCTCAGCGCGGGATTGATCCGTCTGGAAAGCCACATTGATCCGGTGGAATTCCTCCCCAAGAACAATCAGGTCTCGCTCGATCTGAAACGTGTGGAAAAAGAACTGACGATGGTCGATTCGGTTGAAGTCGTCGTCGATTTCCAGGGCAAGGAGGAACTGCCGTTCCTGCAGAAAATGGAACAGGTCCGCGAGCTGGAACGCCGCTTGCGACAGCATCCCTGCGTCAAGCACACGATGTCCCTGGCGTCATTCTTCCCGACCGAAATCGAGGGGGGCGCTCTGGAGGTCATGGGCATCCTGAAAAAAGCCCAGGCCCGGTCGGGCGAGCAGGATTTTCTGTCTCAAGGTGACCGCCTGTGGCGAATTTCGGCCCGTGTGAACATGCGACTGGAAAACGGCCCCACCACCGCCGAGATGTTGCAGCAATTCGAAGAACATCTGGCGGGAGCCAAGGTGACGCTGACGGGTGTCGCCCCCATGCTGGACAGTGCTCAGAACGAGATCTTCACAGGGTTCTGGCAAAGCTTTACGTCAGCATTCTGCATTATCTCGCTGGTGATGATCATTTCCTTGCGATCATTCAAAACGGGCATGATCGCGATGGTGCCCAACCTGATTCCCATCTGGTTGGTGTTCGGCGTGGTCGGTTTTCTGGGGCTGAATGTGGACATCGGCATGATGATGACGGGCAGCATCGCCCTGGGCATCTCGGTCGATTGCACGTTCCATTTCCTGGTCCGCTTCAAGGAGCGTCGTCTGGCGGGTGATTCCACCGAAAACGCGACCCTGGCAG